>JABLXJ010000008.1 GCA_013178125.1 Bacillota bacterium
CGCCTTGTCCTTTTGGAAAGCCTCAGTCTCATTGTAGGCAGCCGTTTGAAACCAGGATACAGTATGGGTACTTGACCTCGAGGTCTACCCTGATCGCGCGGGCCATCTCCCGGTCAGAATAGCCCAGGATCCTTTGCAGGATCAGAGCGAGGCTGAGAAGCGCCGGAGATACGCTGTCACGGCCCTTATCCAAGTCGTAAAGCGACCTAAAATCCCCATCCTTTACGAGAGGGAGGATGAGCTCCCTGAAGGCGTAGAACAAGCTATCCTTCTTGACTATACCGAAGGTAGTAAGCAGTTTCTCATATGCTGACATTGTGATGCTACGCAGCCCGATCACCAGATATCCACTCCTAGAATAGAGGTTTTATGGAGACATGGCTTATCTTGTCTTATGATTAGGTACAGTTTATAGGCGCAGTCTACATGTAAATAGTTCCGTCATAACCACCGCCAGCCAGAATATCTGGTAGCTAGTGGGAAAAGTCAACGGCCTCTGTCACAGATCCCTGTCATTCTGCCCGGCGCGCTTGCAATAATACTTCAGTAATACTTTTGGAGTATATTGTCAAGAGAAAATTACTACTTTTAGGTTGTATCCATATCTCGACCACCATTGTAAGATTAAACAGGGGTGGTCGAATGCCCGAAATCAAGCCATCAATCAAGCCATCGGACCTGGATAACCACAACCAGTCTGAGTTAAACATCTTCCAGTCTGAGTTAAGCGTTTTAGGGCAGAGGATACGTCAACTGCGCAAGCCAAGAAACTGGTCGCAGGCTACTCTCGCAGAGCTGTGCGATGTCAGCCCCTCATATATTGGATCAGTCGAGCGGGGAGAGAAGCTCCCCTCCCTCCAGGTGCTGAGCAAGATTGCAAAGACATTCTCAGTTAGAATAGGGGTCCTGTTTGAGGTGCCAGCAACCCCCGAGGAGAAGGAGATTGATAAGATATCCATAATGCTGCGGGGTAAACCCATTGAGGATATCCATTACGTAGCGGAGGTTACGGAGCTCTACTTGAGGCGTCTAGCGCAAATCCGCGGTTATGATAACGGCCTGGATCACGGCAACGAAACCGGGGCGCACGCCGGCGGCGCAGAGAGGGATTCCGGACCAGCTACAACCAGCCCAAGCCCGGGGAATGGGGAACAAAATGGGGAATCTTGACATAGACTTCCATATTGTTACAAGAGGTTGGACGTGCTGCACCTTGCAGCATATCTTTGAAAAACATGCTGCAATCAGTAGCATGGAGGGGTCTGATGCTACTGATTACAGCACGTTTTTAAAAAATGTGCTACTCTTTGCAGCATGTTTTCAGAAAATATGCTGCAAGCTACAGCATGATAGGGGATAAGAGATAGGGGATAGGGGATAGGGGATGGAGTGTACTCAAATCCTGGCAATAATATGGGAATTTATATCACGAGTTGAATGTATGTTAAGATGGAGCGACTGGCATCACCTTTTGAGGCCGATCTGCTGATCCTAGCTGAGGATGCAAGCCAGCCGCTCCGAGAGATAGTGCTAAAAAACGGGGTGGCATGGTATACGAAGAAGATCTGTCTTTCTCTACCTTTCGCGATTATCACATCTAGCGTAGCCGCGCATACCCGAGAATCTCGAGGATATCCTCCATTATCCGGGCGGCCTGTTCGATAGAATCATACAGGTACTGTCTCGATTCAGCAGCTTCAAACTCACCCGCATCGATTAAGCTCTTCCTGGCGACGAGCTGCCCGGCGGCATACTGGCCAGCCTCCCTTGCTATTCTAGTCCACATATTGACCCGCACGACCCCATCAGCGCCCAGGTCTTGCATTTGATCGTTCGATAGGGACGAGGTTCCATGGAGCACCAACATCGCGGCGCCCAGTCTCTCCGTAAGCAATCTTGCGCGGTCTTTGAGATATTTTACCCCGCCCGGTGCCCGCGTCTGCTGCTCGGTGCCCAGGTCCGCGACAAGGAAATCGACCTTTGTGCGCTTCATATATTCAACGGCATCGCTCACATAGGAATCGGCCTTTCCGGCCCCGGCCGCTTTTTCTGCCGTCTCTGCCGACCCCTTCGCGCGCCCCTCCACGCTAAGCCTTTCAAAGATCCCTTCAACAAGAACCCGGTCCCCATAAGCTTTAACGTAATCCGCGGTCAATGCGACATTCTCGTCCCAGGGGTATTTCTGGGCATCAAACATCACACTGGCAAGGTAGTCAGCCCCTTCTGTCAGGGCCCACCTATCCTTCTGCGGGTCAGCATGATCCAAATGTGGCAGGACCGTGACATCATAGTAGGGTGATGTGGGACGCCCGCAAAGAGCCTTTAAATGCTCCATGATGGAAATGAATCCGGCCTGTGGATCCTGGCTGTATGTAATACGGCAGGCCTGGGGCATGTTCTCGTAGGTGAAGGTCATAGCAACCGCTACGGGGATGTCTTTTATACTGTACCGCTCGGCCATGTGCCTGGCTGCGAGGAGAATAGCCTCTGTATTCCAGTGGCTCGCCGTGCAAAAGACCGCCATCGGCACCCCGCTCCTGCGCAGCCGCTCTGTAATCTCCATTGCCCTCCTTCTATCTGTTGCTATTGCCATGCCTCGGTGCTACCTCCTCTCCCGTGTCACTTTCTCTTGTTCGTCGCCTTTATCCACCTATCTTTTATACTACCAGTTATAGGTTCTGACCGCAAGATATGGATTTTAGAGAAATGGGGGAACCCCGTAAGGAGGATATTACATACTCAATTATTCAATTATTTCAATACCTATATCATCTAGATATCCGCCTTAACACCCAGGATATCGCAGAGCGCAGCCAATTCAGGCTTCCAGTCGCCATAAACGAGGAGATAATGTTGACCTATTGCCTTCTCGAGGAATGAATCAATATCGCCATCAAGCCTGATCACCGCCTGCGGCCACCTCTCAGGGAAAAGCCCACGGGGTTCGAGCGGCATGTCGAGAACCGTGCCGGTAGCCATGTGTATTCGTGCTGTCCCTTTGCCGCCGCCTAGCTTCGCGATAGTGACCAGCCCGGGCCTCAATGGGAAGGAGGTGGTTGCGCCTCTGGATGTCCCCGGGTACCCCATCATGACAGGGACCGGCCACAGGGCGATTGAATCCCTATCTCTTGCCATAGAAAGCGGCCCCGATCCGCAATTTATGAGCCTGATTGCGCCCTTTTCTCGCACCACAGAATTCAGATCTCCAAAGAAAACGGTTTGGCCCGTTAACCTGTTGAGGATGAACATCGTGACACACGATGGCATATCGGCCTCGCACGCGCACATTATACCGTCATCATTGAGGAGCGAGTGAGAAAGGCAAGCGGCCCACCCGAGCCCGCATGCGCTCGAAGAGAGCTCCGGTTGGCACTTGTTCCCTATTGCATCCAGACCCTCATCCTCGACGATTTTCTTGAGCGCAAGGTATATCTTGCATTGAACCAGCAAATCCTCATCATTCAAGGTCTCCCCTGTCTCAGAGACCTCGCTCACGATATGCCCCACAGTCTCCTTCACCCTGGCCAGAACCTCCCTGGCCTCCTCGTCAGGGACCCTTTCCATGTTTTTGATTACCCAGTAAGTATCATAATGCGGGAGATCAAATCCAGCCACCTGTTTCCAGTAGAACTCATCAATCGTCGCGTTGTACATACCCATGGATTTCCCGCCGATTTCGCCGAATTTCGCACCTGCCAGCCTGGCGGCAACGGCCGCTGCGCGGGCCCGTTTGGCGATCGCCTCGATCACGCAGTCTTCCTCCGGGAGTCCCGCGATAAATTTAAATCTCGCCCCCATCTCTTGGAGGGTGTATTTTGCAACCGTCGCGCCGCCGAGCGCAAAATTTGCTATTGTGGTCAGCGACCATAGACAGAACGGAACCTTCAAGGCCCGCACTGAGCTCACAACCTGGGGCGCCAGTATCCATGTCCCTATTAAATAAACTATGAGATCCGCTTTCTCTGCGACAGCCCTTGAGGTCTCGGCGATAACGCCAGCTTCATCACTGACGATGTCCCCCCCTGTAACCTCACACCCTGCAGCTCCAAGCCGCTGGACGGCCTCCTTGACCAGCTCCGGGATGTTCTCCGCATACTCCCGGGGTTTAGTCACCGCGATCAGCCGGACCTTTGGTATCGCCGGCATCGCCTTGTTCGAACCTATATCAGAATTCATTCAACATACCCCCAAGTCAGCAGCCATGTTAGCAGCTACGCTTAATCAAAAAACCGGAGAGGGGTTGGGCCCCTCTCCAAACGTACCCTATATTTTCCCGCCAGGCTTCTATCGCCTTATCAAGGTCTCGAGGTCTCGAGCTGCCTTACCTCTTGACCTGGATAACATAGCACCTTCATCGCTCCGTCCTTTAGCCTCGGTGATAAGGCCAGTCAACCGGGAGGCATCATGCCTCCCGCCTCCCTCTTTAGTTGGAGATGGTTGGCTGTTGATTCATGAAGCCTAATCTAATTCTTAGAATGCGTCTCCTATTTTAGGAACTGGTCGACATTCTCGGGCGTCACGAGCTTGACCGGTGCGTAGATGACCTCGGGAAGCTTCTCGCCCTTGAGGACCTTCATAGCAGCGTCAACGCCCATGCGGCCCATTTCATACGGCTGCTGCGCGACCGTGCCGGCAAGGCCGCCATCCTTAATGGATTTCAGAGCGTCAGGGATGGCGTCAAACCCAACCACCTTAACCTGGCCCTGCTTCCTGGCGGCCTTTATAGCCTCGAGGGCGCCGAGTGCCATCTCGTCATTCTCGGCGAATACTGCGTCGATATCGGGGTGGGCCTGGAGCATGTTTTGCATCACGGTCATTCCAAGGCTCCTCTGAGAATCGGCAGGCTGCCGCCCCACTATCTTTATGCCGTACTTCTTCATCACTTCAGTGAACCCATCGCCCCGGAGCTTTGGAATCTTGTATCCGAGCTGGCACTGGATGTGAACGGCCTTCCCCTTTCCTCCTAGCAGCTTGGCAACGTATTCACCAGCCATCTCTCCGCCCTTGAAGTTATCCGAGACTATGAGCGTCTCTATCTTCCCGGTGTTTACGCCGACGTCAACAACCACGACAGGCACGTTTTTACGATTCGCCGCCTGGACGCAGGTCCCACCTGAATCCGAATCCCACGGCGACAAGAGTAGGACATCGATCTTTCGCTGGAGCAAATCCTCAACCTGCGCAAGCTGCTTCGCAGGGTCGGTACGAGCATCAAGGACGATCACATCGGCGCCGAGTTCCTTTGCACGAGACTTAATACCTTCAGCCACCGTAACCCAGAACTGGTTCCCAAGGTCCTGCACGGAATAGCCCAGGAGAATTTTCTTGGATGCAGCGATACCAGTTCCGCTTACCATCAACGACCCCAAAACGACAATGGCCAGAGAGATGACAACCAACATTCTTAAACTCTTCATTTATTCCACCCCCCAATTGTATTTAACCAACTATTATATTTTTGATAGCACCTCTAATCGAACCTTTCAGATCTCCTCTCCCTTAGCACGCACACGATAATCCAACCAGGCGATACGCATACACTATACTACATTACACTACACACTACGCCCATTGAGAGTTCAAGGAAAGCTGATACCCTGCGGCATCACACCGCAATGCTAACCATAATGTTACAAGACGACGCTATCGCCGTAATCCATGTCTACCCTGTCCTCGCAAACACCCCCTCCCCCCAGCCTGATCCCCACCAGGGCGGGGCTACAACTACGATGGGATCATGGCCATGGTTTATATTTATAACCGCCCCGCGCCGGGGCCAACCCGCGCCAACTCGCAGTAGCCAGGGCCGATTCATGGGCCAACGCGTGGCCCCAGCTCTCCCGCCCCATCAGGAGTATTTCTGCCTCTTTGCGCGACGGTCCATCAAGACTGCCGCGATGATGACCGCGCCAAGCACGACCCCCTGCCAGAACGGGTCCACATTGACCAGGTTGAGCGCATTCCTGATCACCCCTATGATCAACGCCCCGACGAATGTCCCGCTTATGCGCCCCGAACCCCCGGAGAGGCTCGTCCCCCCTATGACAACTGCAGCGATAGCATCGAGCTCATACCCCTGGCCCGCGAGCGGGTGAGCAGAATTGATCCTCCCTACGAACATGATGCCTGCCAGCCCGGAGAGCAGCCCGCTTATTACATAAACAAGGGTCTTATAATAATCGGTCTTTATCCCCGAGAGGCGGGCGGCCTTCTCATTGCTGCCGAGCGCGTAAATGTATCTCCCGGTGGCCGTCTGGGATAGGACAAACCAGCAAATCACGAAGAGCACCACTGCTTCGATTACAGGCACCGGGATTGCACCCAAATAGCCCGCCCCGAAGAAACGGAAGGCATCTGAGAAGTTGCTGATGGGCATGCCCCTCGTATAAACGAAGGCAAGGCCGCGCGCTATGGCCATGGTGCCAAGGGTCGCGCAAAATGGTGGGACATCTCCGTAACTGATCAACAAGCCGTTAACGAGCCCGAGGAATGCCCCAACCCCCAGGCCGGTGATTATCCCGGCGAAGGTCGAGCCTGTAGCCCTTAATACCCCTGCAAGCAGCACCGCTGATAATCCAAGAACAGAGCCAACGGATAGATCAATGCCGCCCGTAAGTATGACGAAGGTTGAGCCCGCCGCTATGACGGCTATGATAGCAACCTGCAAGACGACGTTCATGAGATTCCCGACGGTGAAGAAAACGGGCGACAATATCCCGGCAATGATGCACAGTGCTATCAACCCTAAAATGGGCCCCGACTGTTTTGCAATGCCAGCTAAGCCGGCTACACCAGCTGGACTGGGGATCCTCCCTGCCTTCTCTTCTGAATTGATTCTCACCTCATTGACTCTCGCCTCCGCATCCACACTTGCCCTCGGGGATCCTGTCTCTCGTGAAACCTGCCCGGCCGAATCCATTACACCGCACCTCCCGCAGCTGCAGCCATCATTACCTTCTCCGGGGTCGCCTCGCCTCTTGGGAATTCTGCAGCTACCCTCCCATTAGACATGACCAGTATACGGTCTGCAACACCTAGGACCTCGGGTAGCTCTGAGGAGATCATTATTATCCCCACCCCGCTGGCCGCAAGCTGGCCCATGATTCTATGAATCTCAGACTTCGCTCCCACATCGATGCCCCTTGTGGGTTCATCGAGAATCAACACCTTCGGGCGACTACCAAGCCACTTGGCGATGGCTACCTTCTGCTGGTTGCCCCCGCTCAGAAAGCCGACCACCTGCTCGATTCCTGGCGTCTTTATATCCAACTGTTGCTTGAGGGCCTCTGTTGCCTGTCGCTCCGCGTTCCCGTCAACCCTTACGCCCTTCAAAAACCGGCCGAGGCTTGCGAGCGTTACATTCTCCCTGATGGTCATATTTAGATGCAGCCCCTGGTCGCCTCGATCCTCCGGTATGAAGGCCATCCCGCGGGCTATTGCATCATGAGGGCTGCGGAGATGGACTGGCCTCCCCTCAATGAGGATCTCGCCCTTATCCACTGGGGTAGAGCCGAAGATTGCCTGCGCCAATTCCGAGCGCCCTGCGCCGACGAGGCCCGCGATGCCGAGAATCTCCCCGCGCCGCAGTGAGAAACTGATATTCTTCAATCTCTTCCCCTGGGAGAGCCCCCTCACCTCGAACACGACCTCGCCGATAGGGACATCCTCCTTTGGGAAAAGGGTATCAACCTTGCGCCCGACCATCATCTTTACGAGCGCCTCTTTATCCACCGCCGCTATCGGCAGGGAGTCCACGAACCTGCCATCACGTAAAACAGTCACATGGTCAGCGATTTCGAATATCTCGTCGAGATGGTGGCTGATGAAGATTATGGCTACGCCCTGCGCCTTAAGCTTCCTCATTATTTCAAAGAGCGTCTCCACCTCATGTTTGCTGAGAGAGGATGTCGGCTCGTCCATGACGAGCACCTTCGATCTCAGGCTGAGAGCCTTACAGATTGCGACGAGCTGGCGGTCGGCAATCGAAAGGTCCTTCAAGATTGACGACGGGTTTATACCGGCATTGATCTCCTCGAGAGCCTCAGCCGCGGCATCTCTCAACCGGCCATAATCGATCCTCCCGAGCGAGCCCCGGCGCGGGAAACGCCCGAAGAAAATGTTCTCGGCAACGCTCAGGTCAGGGATGAGATTGAGGTCCTGATATATTATGGCAATCCCAAGAGCCTGAGCATCAGCAGGTGTATTGATCTCCACGGGCTTCCCATTGAGCAATATCTCGCCGCTGTCCTTCTGGTAAGCCCCGGCTATGATCTTCATCAACGTGCTCTTGCCCGCGCCGTTCTCCCCGACCAGGGCATGGATCTCCCCGCTGTAAACCGCGAGATTAACCCCATCGAGGGCAAGAACGCCGGGGAATCGCTTTTTAATGTTGCGCATTTCGAGAATCGGGGCTTCTTTCATCAGGCATCGCCTCCCACCCCATCCATTCAATACCACCCGATCCCATCCCATTTTATCCTATCCATCCGGTCCCATCTTAGTCTATCCGACACCATCCGACACTATCCGATCCCATATCATCTGCCGCATACTATACCACTGCCTTATCCTGGCTACCCCGGCCCCGTATCACCTCGGGTCCGCGTCACCTCATTTAAGGCCCAGGCCTCCCGCGGCCCCAATCCCAGCCTCCTACATCCATCATCTCAGCCACCTGCAGTAGCAGCAAACGAGACTGAGCCCGCGATCCCGGTCTGCACTGTTGCAGGTGGCGCACAGGATTGCCTTATAACCAGCTTCGGTTTCAGCTCCTTATGGCGTTCCTGGATCGCCTCGCCCTTGAGTTCTGAGATGAGCATGGAGGTCCCCACCACCACCATTTCATCTATCGGCTGGGCCATCGTGGTCAGGGGCGGCGATATCACGCGCGCCAGGTCGATATCGTCATAACCCGTAACGGAGATGTCCTCCGGCACTCGCAGCCCGCTTTCCCGCAGAATCTCATATGTTCTTACAGCCTTTATATCGTTTGAACAGAATATGGCCGTCGGTCGCCCCCTGGAGTTTAGCAGCTCGACCAGCTCGGGACACTCCGCTGCGCGCCACCTAGATTCATCATTGACAATGATGAGCGACTCGTCAAAAGGTATGCCATTCTCGCGTAATGCGATCTTGTAGCCCTCGAGCCTCTGCCTCTCCGCATAGGTCACATCGGAGGTTGCGAACGCAATCTTCCTGTGGCCGAGGGAGATCAGGTATTGGGTGATCTCATACCCCCCATAGATGTCGTCAAGGGTCACGGTCGGAATGTCATACCCTGTCACCGAGACATCGAAAAGGACTACAGGTATGCCCTCCCTGGCCTTGAAGTTTATGATATTGGTTGCATCACCAACCACCCCGGCCAGGAGAATGCCGTCAACGCTTCGATCCTTCATCAATTTCAAGTAGGTCAATTCCTCGCTGGTCTGGTTATCTGTATTGCAGATTATGGCCGAGTAGCCGTTCTCCTTCATTATACGCTCAGCCTTCCAGCAGACATGCGCAAAGAACGGGTTTCTTATGTCAGGCACGATAACGGCGATCGAATAGCTCTTCTTTGTCGCGAGGCTCCTGCCCAGAAGGCTGGGACTGTAATTAAGGAGGGATACGGCCTGCTTAACCAGGCGTTCGGTGTCGGGCGATACAGGCCCGCTCTTGTTGAGAACGCGCGATACTGTGCTCTTCGATACTCGCGCAAGCCTTGCCACATCATTGATCGTTACCTTCATAGCTTCTTAAAACCTCGACTCCTCCGGGAACCGGTTTTACTGGCATAACAGCTCTGCCTACCACCTGTCGCACCGGTTCATTTCATCCAGCGATTTCGGTAAAAACAGATAACATATGACATCTCATCGCCTGGTGGATCAAAAACGTGATCGTGGCTACTAGAACCGGTTCCATCTGTCGATATATATACGACAAACATGCCCTAATTCCTTCTCAAAATTCCTTCCCAACCGAGAATAAATTTTGTCGTAATTCCGGCGGCACCGCAATCAATCCAGCAGTTCCCGGGGATATCATCGCGGATATCGTCATGGTGGCTTCCAGGGGAGATCAGGAATAGAATATCATATAATCATCATAGTGCATTGTAGCGTGTTGAATAGTATGCTGGGTGGAGTTCGAATCAGGAGTTAGAATCGAGTTTCGAGTTCTAGAGTTTCGAGTTCTACTAAACATGCGCCACAAACCGCCATGGATAGCCACGAAGCTAAGCTAAGCTGGCTACGAGGCTACGAAACGCGCGCCCCAGGTTGTGGCATAGCCGCAGATTGTGTGGTAATTATGCGGCAGAGGAGGGATGAATTCCCATGATCACCTATGTGGTTCAACCAGGCGATACCGTCTGGAAGATCGCCCAGCAGTTCGGCGTAACTGTTGAAGTCATCGTTAGCGCAAACAACCTGGCAACCCCCGATCAAATCTTTGCGGGTCAGATTCTTTTGATCCCGACAGTTGCGGTGCCGCCCGCCCCGCGCCCGGTGCCACCCCCGCCGCCTCCGCCACCCCCGATTCCCTTGCCGCCCGGCTTCAGGGTTTACGTGGTCCAGCCCGGCGATACCCTCGCTGCCATCGCTGCCCGCTTCGGCACCACCGTGGAGGCAATAGCCAGGGCAAACAACATCGCCAACCCGGACCTCATTTATGTAGGACAGGTCCTCAGGATTCCTGTAGGCGTCGCGCCGCCGGTGCCTCCAGGACCACCTGCGCCGCCGGGCCCGCCCGTGCCGCCAGGCCCTCCAGGGCCGCAACCTGTGCCCCCTGGGCCTCCGACGCCTCCGGCGCCTCCGGCGCCTCTACCGGTCCCGGCACGCAACTACGTGACGCGGCTGGAAGGCGGGATTCTATACATTTTGTATACGAACAAGGCGCTCTACGAGCTCGGGGAGCCTGTGAGAATCGTGCTCGCAAAGACGAATGTCACGAACCAGCCCATTACCCTCGAATACCGGTCGGGCCAGCGGTATGATTTTCTCATCACCAGAAATGACCAGGAGATATGGCGCTGGTCCCGGGGCAAGGCATTCGTCATGGTGATACAGACGGTCACCCTCAACCCCGGCGAGAACCAGGTTTTTCGCGAAGTCTGGACCCAGGTCGACAATGAAGGCCGCCCCGTGAGGCCCGGCACATACCGCCTCACCGGCTGGAACACGGCAACAAATGTCCAGCTTACGCTGGAGATCGAGATCAGGGCCAGCTGAGCTGCTCCATATCCTATATTGCATATCGCATGCTGTACGTCCCGTATACCATACCCCATATCACGTGGCGCGCAGCGTGGTGCAGCGACCTGTGGAGGTTATCCACACACCCAGGGGTTAGATATGCTGCACCACGCAGCATATCGGGGCGGAATGTGCTGCTCATTGCCGCATATCTTTAGAAAGTATGCTGCAATGAGCAGCATCATGTTTTGGAGAATTCTGGCGGCGATATTGAAATCCATATCATAGACCTGGACATAAAATCCTAAGGTTTTGACGTAAGATGCCAAAGAATTCCAATTACCTAATAGCTGGTGGCTTGTTGCGGCCATCCTGCCAACATTCTTGGCAGGATGGCCCCGGTCACGGGTGAGCCTGCCTACTTTCTTGGCGGGTTGCGCGCGAAGATGCCAAGATCCTTGGCAGTTTACCTTGCTCAGGGTATTAGGGTGATCACTTTTTTGGCAGGTCACGTATAGAGGTGCCAAGTTTATGGGCAGGCACGCATACATCCTGCCAATATTCTTGGCAGTCTGCCCTAGTCAAGGGTCGAAGATGTCTATTCTCTTGGCAGGCCGCGCGTGATGATGCCAAAATTCTTGGCAGCTGCGCACCCAGCCTGCCAATATTCTTGGCGATTTACCCCGGTCAGGGGTGAACTTGCCTACTTTTTTGGCAGGGAGGTGGGGTAGCATGGCAAGTTTCTTGGCACCTTATGTCAAAACCTCAGGGACATAAAATCTCCGGGCCTTGAAAGGATAAGGACAGAAGATATATAATGTCACTTGGAAGGATTTCGAGCGAAATCCTCTAGGAATATGCTCGGAAACCCTGTCGAAGGGGCTGTATCCCACGATATATCGGCATAGTTCCTAAGAGCGGCCACAATATATAGAGTGGCTACAGCATATGGGGTGGCTGCAACATATAGGGTGGCCAAAACATATATGGATGGCGGGGATTTTCGAGCAATCTCCTAGGAATCGGAAGAGAAGGTATGCTGGAAAGCATGCGGGAAGAGAAAATATGCGGGAGGTGCAGCAGTTGTTGCGCGAGAAGGTTGAGAAGGCCCTCGAGAGTATAAGGTCTGCGCTGCGAGCCCACGGCGGCGACGTTGAACTCGTAGATGTGACCGGCGACATCGTTAAGGTGAGATTGACCGGCGCCTGCGTCGGGTGCCCGATGTCGATGATGACCCTCAAGAACGGGGTGGAGCGTGCCATAAAGGCCGAGGTGCCCGAGGTGAAGAGCGTCGAGGCCGTTTGAGGCCACTTGAGGCCGTCTGAGGCTGTTTAAGGCTGTTTGAGGAATGATTCAGCAACGTCGCCGAAAAGTGGGCTTTGACCCATAAATTACTTGAAAGATTTTCAATCTAAACGTCGAATTCTCTCTCCCGAGAGGGCAGCGCCCTACCAGGAGACACGCACTAATCGCGCTACTATTCGCAGCACAGCTGGCGCCCGGTATCTCTAGATGGGAATGGGAAGGAACTGCCCGGGACCGGTCACCTCAGGCTCTAAAGAGGCCTGCGGAGGGACAGGCCCGGACGGACTGACCTCGGTGGAACCCCGGCCCAATATCCCTCTACCGGCTCTGGTTGCCAGCTATTTAAAAGGAGCAGGATATGGAGAATCACACCCTAACTATCGCAGCAGTCATTGCCCTACTCATACTGGCCGTAGCAGGGACAGGAGGACAACCCGGGGTGTTGACCCCATCTGAGCCCGTTCTGGGCGAAGACCCAAGCCAGAGCGCCCCACCTCCTACCCTCCCTGCTCCGGCCCCTGATACTTTGCAGGTTTCACCGGAGGACAGGCTCCTCCTTGCAAGCCTCATACGCGCTGAGGCTGAGGGGGAGCCCTTCGAAGGACAGGTCGCCGTTGGGGCCTCGGTCCTGAACAGGGTTAAAAACCCGCGCTATCCTGATAGCATCCCTGGCGTGATCTACCAGATCGATAGCGGCTACTGGCAGTACCAGGTTGTCCAGGACGGGAGCATCAACCTCCCGCCAACGCCAACCTCCCTGGCGGCCGCTGACCGGGCGCTCGAGGGGGAAGATCCATCGTGGGGCGCGACCGGCTTCTATAACCCCGCCAAGACAAGCAATCCGTGGGTCCGGTCAAGGCCTGTTACAAGGGTTATAGGGAATCACGTCTTCTTCCGTTGACATCCGCTATAGCCAGTTAACATCCGCTATAATTATTCGTTTAATATCTGCCATGTCTGCCCGTCTGGTTCGTTGTTCGTTAGCTCGTTAATCTCTATCATAGCCATTGCAGCGTGCTTTATAATGCCTGCGCAGGTGCCGCCCGGCACCTGCGCAATCATCAGCGGAGCATGAAAACATGGTAGCTGCCCTTTCAGCGCTCCCTTCTCGCAAAGCGCTCTATGCCCTCCAGGAGCCACTTCTCGGTAAGATGGGCCTCATCCAACACCTCCTCGACCGTTCCACCGGTCCGCCACCTGTTGTCCCAGTCTGAAGACATGCTGTAGCTCGCCGATTCCTTGCTATAAATCCAATCATACATCAGCCGCCGGGCCATATTCGTTATGCACATCGAATCGCGCCAGTCCTCTTCCGGCAGGACCGTATTCCGGTATGCCTCGGGCTGCTTCATAAATAGCTCGTAGCTTATCCCCGCCACAACCTTCACATTGAGGCCCAGCTCATCGAGTTTAGGGAGGATCCGGCAGACCCCATCGGTGGTGCTCGTCCCCTGGACGATCAACGTTCCCATTTTGGGCTGGCCAGGCTTGAAATCCCTCATGGTATAAGCGCCCTTGGCGGCCTCCAGGTGCGACGGGATCCCAAGCGCAGCGCGGTCGGGAATCTGAATCGGCGGCCTGGTAAGGTGTATAGCCACGATTGGCACATCATACTCAATGGCACACTTGAGGGCCGCCCCGAGCACAACCGGCACCTCGTTATACTCCCACGGGTGGATGTTTATAATCCTCCCCTCCGGAAATAGCTGGGTGACGCCTGGCGCGAAGATGCCGAAATGGGTTCGCGAATCGTCGGCGGTCTCGGGGCCCGAGTGCCCAACAACCCAGATGACCTTGCCTACTTTGAGGGGCGAGTCCTGAGCCACCTGGCTCAAAAGCCTCATCATGCCATACTTGAGATATGAAAAGGAGCCGTATGTCGAGCAGGCGCCGAGGAAACCGTTGAATTCCCTGCGCGGGTCCGCAGCAAAGTTGGTTGTAGCAAGCCCGGCCATTATACCCGAGTTCACGAACTCGGTGATCTCCTGGGGCAGGACGACCCCGTCCAGGTTCTTTTCCCTGTCATACCAGCCGTAGCCCTCAAACCCGCCTCCAGACCCGCTCCCGCCCCACGCCTCGCCAAACCCTGCTATCTGCGTGGAATCTGCCAGGTCCGCCGACGCAACGAGAAAGAGCGGCCTGCCGTACTTTCCCCGGCACCATGCGTTAACCCAGGCGCCCCACCTGGCGAGCCCGGAGCGATTTGCCGCCTTCGTCCCTGCAGGAAGAAACATCTCGCCCGGGTAGTGTTTAAAATCGTAGAGCTCCGGGTCTGCCAGCGGGTTCTTATCGAACACTACCGTGCATGTGGAAAGCTCCTCGGACACGCTTTCGCCCAGCTCCACCAGGGTATCGGCTATGTAGTCGACGAGCTCGTCATCCTCGCGAATGACACTCGCCACGACGCCGAGATTAGCCTCAAACTGGCGGGCAAGCTCCTCGGGGTCGGACGGCGCTGGCTCACCATAGCCCTCAAAGGAAACCCTGTACTTCTCCATGAAGGGCTTCTTGGTCTCCCAGAAGGTTGGACTATTCAACTTGTGCGGGGCCCCGTGCGACTTGTTATCATACACCAGGTACCCCCGCCCCTTCCTGGTCTTGAGCCACGCCATGCTGGGCACTCCACCGGGATTCGAGCCAAACCTCATCTCCACAAGCGCCCGCGTCACGCTCCTCCAATCGCTGCCATCCTCTGCGCCGACCGTGCGCCACCCATAGGACCCGAACCATTCCTCAGGCGTTCCGTAGACCACACTGCTGACCGGGTGGTTATCGATGCCGAAGTTATTCCAATCCAGAATGAGATAAAGGTTTTCAAGCCCCAGTCCCCACGCGGAATTCTTCGCCTCATGATATACGCCGGCGGTATGTCCGCCCTCCCCCTCGATGGCGAAGACCTTGACCTCACCGGCGCCCGCCCGCTTCAGGGCCAGCGCCTGGCCAACAGCGGCCGATATTCCGTGGCCCGAGGGGCCCGTGTTGAACTTAAGGATGAGGGTTCTGTTATGCACCTCGGCATGCCCGGGCAGCCCGCCCCTGCGCCTGAATCCGACTAGGTCCGCGGCATAAAGCGCCTTCTCCTCTGGGATGAGATACCTTGAGTCGCCGGTCCTTTGATACTTCGCCCGCATCGCCTCGCATAGTACCGCCAGCGTGGCGTAAACCAGGGGAATGGTGTGGCCGCCGACGAGTATCAGGCGATCCCCGAACCGCTTCTCCGGCTCCCGGATATCCCACCGCATGATGCCGGAGAGAAGCGTCGCGACCATCGCGTGAACCTTCGAACGCGATCCCCCGGGGTGGCCGCTTTGCCTGTAGTTGAGCATGATGTCGATGAGCTGGTCAACGGAATCCCCTATCTTGTCCCAGTAGCCAAACCTGGGCTCCAGCTGCCTGAGCAGCTCCGCAGGGTCTTTAGATTTAGACTTAGATTTAGACATAGATACAGCATCTCCAGATCCATTAGGCTTTAACCCCAGACCCCCAGTCACTCGAGTTCCCTCCTGTCTCATTTTTTAAGTTTTAAGTCTCCTTCTTTAAGTTCCAAGTCTCCCCGCCTCTGACTCGCCCCTAACTCACCGCCGGCCGACCCGCTGATCCGCCAACCCGCCCCAACCCGCGACTCATCTACCCGCCGCGGCACCCTCGACTGCATGGCGTCCTCGATAGCGACCTACAACGGGATATAGCGGGCCGCAGTAAGCCGCAGCGAGCCGCAACGGGCTATGGCGGGCTACATGTATAGCCGGTCTTGTGGTCTGACCGCTAGCGGTTATAGATAACTATTCCACATTACCCTCCAAACTCCTTCCTGCCGGAAGAGATCAAAATCACCCCTATTTATAAGTCCCCATTAGTTCTCTACCCGTCCATAAGCGGAAGTACTGCAGGGGAATAAGAGCACCCCACCTGTAACCCTGTCTAATATACCGAGGTTATTATACTCATAAGGTATAATTGATTAAGCCCTAACTTGATGCGGCCCGTGCTTGGCGTGCTTGGTGCCAACCCCACCCTACGAATCGAGAAGCCCCCTCGCCGCGGTCTCATCGGTTATGAGAACATTGATATAACCGCCCTTCAGGGCGCTCCGTATGGCCTTTACCTTGCGCTCCCCGCCGGCGGCCCCAACCCGTAGCGGTATATTCCTCAGCTCATGGATGGTTATGGCAATAACCCTATCATCCCATTCAGAGCGGCACGGGTTCCCATCCCCATCATAATACCTGTAGCACACATCGCCGACCGCACCCATCGCCTTCAAGACCTCGAGATCCTCCTCTTTGAGGTACCCCGCCCTGACCATTAAGGAGGAGGCATCGCACGCGCCGATCCCGACTAGGGCTATGCTGGCCTGTCTGGCCATGCCCAACACCCTCCCAATTGCCGGCTCCTGGAGGATTGCATCGCGCGTAGTCTTGCTTTCAACGACAAGCGGCGCCGGCAGCAGGTACCACTCGCCCCCGAACGCGCTCGCTATCCTGCGCGTCAGGTCGCCGGCCTGCTCGTGGGCTGCAACGTTCCCTACAAAGCCCGCAAGCTGCACAATCCTGGCCTTAACAGGCTTTGTGGGGGTAAGAGCCTTCGCGACCTCATACAACGTGCTGCCCCAGGCGGTGCTAAGAATATCGCCATCCCGCACGACGCGGCTTAAGTATTCGGCCGTAGCCCGGCCTATATCACGCCTTATGAGCCCCTCGGCCTCCCCCGCGCTCGAGACCCCGCTAACAACGTCAGCTGCAGGCACCACGATAGCCCGCCGCAGGCCATAACGCGCCTCGAGCTCCCTTGCCACGCTCGTGCATTCAAAACACGGGTCGACGACCCTGATCTGGACAGCCCCTATCTCGCGGGCCTTTTTCAGGCTTCGGGATACTGTCGACCGGGAAACGCCCATTTCCCTCGCTATGTCCTCTTGAGTCTTCCCTTCCTCATAATATAACCGAGCGATCTCCACTATCGTAAGCCGGGCACCGGCATCGAGCCCGTCCTGCAGCCCGCTCATAAAAGGTATCCCCTCTCAAATCTGTTAGCTCAACATACAAAAATATTGGCTCAACATACAAAATAAATGAATGGCAGACCCCCACGCCGCAATGCAACGCCACAGAGAATGGAAATGGCTTTAGCTGTGGTAATGTCTATTTTTTTAGGTAGTTTTCGGGGTAGACCCCCCATGCCGCGCTGCGGCGCCACAGAGAATGAAAATGCCTCTGGAAGTAATTGGGTCATTTTCGGGGTAGACGCCCATGCCGCCTTCAGCGGCACCAGCAGGGAATGAAAATGGCCTCTGTAAGATTATTTTCAGGGTAGGGTAGCAGCAGATGCTGCGGGTAGGTGAGTAAATAGTCTACTAGCGAATTGACGAATCAACTCCTGAGCGAGCAGACTACTCACTCACCTCCCACCGTGCCATTCAGGATAGCCCGATAGCCCGGCCGGCATGAGCTTCAAAAGCACAAGACCCTACGACACTAGGACAAGACTACAAGACTACGACAAGAACCTACGCGCTAACCAGTAAGCACCCTGACCACGCCATGTAACTATCAACTATTCTACCTTCACTTGCCGGATTTCTTCAAGAGCTCTCGAATCTTCGTTGCTGCCTCGCGCAGGGCGTCCTTCGGCGCAGCTTTGCCAGTCAGCATCTGGCTGATGGCGACGTTCATGGCATCGCTGTAGCTCGAATAGAACGGCATCACAGGCTCGCACCTGGCGATGTCCAGAGTCTTGAGGACGAGCGCAAACTCCGGCCTGACCTTTTGCAAGTCCGGATTCCCGAGGACAGATCGCCGCGCCGGCGTGCCGCCGCCCGACCTGGCGTAGATAGCACCGCCATGTTTACCCGTGGCGTAACTTAGAAACTCCCAGGCCAGCTGCTTCCTGCGGCTCTGAGCGTTCATAACGAGCGTCCAGCCGTGCCAGAATGGGGTCCGCAGGATGCTGCCGTCCTTCTGCTTCACCCCCGGGACAAGGGTGACCGCAAACGAATTCCGGTAGGGGCTATCGCTGTTTAGAATCTCGGCGTAGGCGGCATTCCAGAAGGGACCAGCCATGGCTATGATGCCTGCCCTCATGGCGTCCAACACATTTGGATAGCTCCATGACAGTATATCCGGGCTTATAACCCCGGCCTTCGCAAGCTTCACGTAATACTCCCCGGCGGCAATGGCTCCCGGGCTGTCGATGCCCACATTGCCCTTTTCATCGAAAATCCAGCCGCCCATACTCCACATTACGCTCGAAAAGATCTTAGGGCCCTCCTCACCCGCATGGGCTGAGAAGCCGGCACCAAATGCCGTAGGCGATTTAGGATTCAGGCTTCGAGTGAACTTCTTGGCAACCTCGAAGTATTCATCCCAGGTATCGGGTGGATCGGGTATAAGATCCTTGCGATAGTAAAGGAAATGGACGCTCACGTCGGTTGGAAGCGCGTAAATTTTGCTTCCCAGGCCATATACTACAAGCAAGTCATCCTTATCAAACTTCTTGGGATCCGATTTTGCGATGAAGTTATTCAGCGGTTCGAGCGCTCCAGCCTGAACGACCTCACCAATCAACCATCCGGGATAAAAAGCTACGTCAAAAGCATCCGTCCCAGTGACGAGTTGCGTTGTGATCGTGTACTCATATCCCTGACGCCCCAACTCGTTAATCTGGACCGGTATCCCCGTCTCCTCTGTAAACTGCTTAGCTACCACCCTAAGGCCGTCCGCCTCGGGGCCGGTGCGGATCGCAAGCACGACGGGCTGAGTAGCAGCTAACCCTGACGCGGTAAATGCCATGCAGAGGCTCGAAATCACGCTCACAACAAGAAACAACCAAAATAGCCGCTTAAACATTCTTTGCCTACCTCCATTGATAAAAATTTGCGGAATGTCAACCTTGCTGACCCATGTTACCAAAGCCACCTCAGACCAATCTCAGATCCGTCTCCTGAACCCCCTCCTCAACTTTGTCTAACGTCTACGTGGATCTGACAACTCGAGTACGTCGATCCGACAACTCGAGCCGCCCCTATTTATCACCCCCCCGTTTCAACATGTTGGGCTGTCTCGGGCGGCAGTCCCTCTTCCTAAACCACTGCGCCGAGTGTCAGGCCGCGAATTAGCCTGCGCTGCATGATGAGAGTAAAAATTATAGCGGGGACCATCACGAAAGTGCCAGCGGCAAAAAGCGGCCCCCAGTTGATTGCATACCCCGTGACAAAATCACCAAGGGCGAGAGGAAGCGTCTTGCGAAATGCCGATAAGACCAAGGCGAATATGAATTCATTCCAGGAGAAGATCAGCGTGAACATCATGGTGGCAGCAAGCCCTGGCGAGACCAGCGGCAAAACCACGTGGCGAAACGCCAGAAGCCGAGTGCACCCATCTATCATCGCCGCCTCCTCTATAGCTTCGGGGATTTCCTCAAAGAAGCTCCGCATTGTCCAGATAACAAACGAAAGGTTAAAGGTAAGATAAACAAATATCAGGACCCACCATGTGTTTACGAGCCGAAGCCTCGAGAACATCATAAAGAAGGGAATTACAAGCACGGCTGGCGGGGCCATTCGCGTTGATAGGATCCAGAAAGAATATCTCGGGCCGCCCGTATTGAACCTGGCCATGCTGTACGCTGCGAGAGATCCCACCGTCACAGCAATAGCTGTGGATACGCACGAAACAATAACGCTATTTATCAGGAACTGCCAGAACGGCCAATTAGTAAAAATGAAGCGATAATGCTCCACGGAGGGCCTGAAGATAAGAACGAGGCTTTCCTGGCGTATAATGCCCGCCGGCTTAAACGATGAGATCATAACTACCAAAATCGGTCCCGCCCAGATGACTACCATTAAAATGATCGCCAAACCAAGAAGGATACGCTTTATTCGGCCGTGTTTTGTCATACCCATGTGAATCCCACCTCTGAGTCGTCTAAGCTTTCTCCAGGCGCTCTACAACGCCAATGACCAACTGGGTCATGAGGGTCACAAGGATTATGATGAGAATCGACAAGGCAGCACCCTGTCCGTAAAGTTTGCGGGTTATGCCCACATTATAGAGGGATATATTCAGAACCCTCGTAAACGGCGCCCCTTCGAATAACGCCCATATAGTATCAAATACCTTCATTGCGTCCATCAACCGGATCAGCATGGCCACCATGATAACTGGCCTGAGCAGAGGAAGCGTTAAATGCCGGAAGATGGCCCAACTCGACGCACCATCAACCACCGCAGCCTCGTAAGGTTCGATAGGTAAGGCGTTTAAGCCCGCAAGCACCAAAAGGGCGACAAACGGGGTCCATTGCCATACGTCTGTTATCACGATCGAAACCAACCCGTAATTTACGTTTAGGGTGTTGGCGGCCCACTTCGGATCGCCAAACAGGGCGCTGACGACGGGCAAAGGCTCATTAGTGAGCCAGGGCAGCTTATTAGCGCCCAACGCAGAGAGTATCTGATTTACGAAGCCGTCGTTAAAGCTGAACATATAGCGCCACATCATGCCCACGAGGATTGGGGAAACCATGATCGGCAGCATGAGAAGAGTCGTCACTACTCCGCGTCCCTTAAATTCCTGGTAAAGTATGAGAGCCATACATATTCCAAATACCAGTTCGAGCCCAATAGAAGCCACCAGGAATTGTAAGGTCCTGAAAAACGAGGCCATGATCTCAGGGTCCTTTACAGCGGCCATATAGTTTCCCAAGCCGACAAACGGCCAGTTCGAGCGAAAGTTGTATATACCCACGTCTCGAACGCTGAGGTTCACAAGGTAGATAATGGGAAAAATCGTGAGAGAAGCAAGGATTACCGTGGCTGGCAATACCAAATATACCGGCAAGGCCCGCTCACTCAACCGCATCAGAAACAAGCAATAAATCAATACGGCACATGCTATAACCAAAAGCACGGCATATAATGTCACATCCGAACGCCTCCTGCCCCCTATCGATTATCCGCGTTGTCGAATTATCGATCATGATTGCCAATCGCCCAGGCGCGTGACCGCCTAGTTATACCCCGATCATGTCTCGACAACCACTTTCAGACACTTCCCGCCTTTCATGAGCTCTATCCCATCCCGAATCGACGCCAAAGGGATCCTGTGAGTGATTAGTTTATCGAGATCAAAGAGTGATGCCTCAAGAATTCGTATGGCAGGAAGAAACGTCAGATTAGCGATAAACGTGCCGATTATGGTCTTTTCGCTGAGGGTAAGCGCAAATTGCGGGATGCTGGCTACAGCTGTCTCGTCAAGCCCAATGGCCAAAATCTTGCCACCCTTCCTCGCACATTCGATCGCTTTCCCCAGAAGCCTACCGACAGCATCTACAACGATATCCGCGCCAATCCCAATATGCCGCCTTACCTCCACTACCGGATCCACCAGGTTCGGATTAATAACCTCATCGGCCCCGCCTGCAAGCGCCGCCCCGGCCCTATATTCCGAAGGCTCAAAAACCAAAATAAAGCCTGCCCCTGCAGCTTTATAATATTGAATAAAAAGCTGACCGATCGGTCCCGCCCCAAAGATGACGACCCGCATCCCCGGGACGGTCGGCACCCTCGATGTGGCATTGAGGATACAGGATATGGGTTCAGCGAAGATGCCTTTTTCAGGCGGCACATTCTTGTCGATCTTGTGGACCGCACGCGCAGGAGCGACATTGTATTCTGCGAATCCGCCGTTCAGCTGGACCCCGAGCGCAACTATACGCTCGCACATGTTGGGCAGACCCTGTCGGCAGTAGACGCATACCCCGCATGTTATGTTTGGGTCCACCACAACTCTATCGCCTGGCTCCACATGCACGACCTCGGGCCCGACCTCAACGACCTCCCCGCAGTATTCATGACCGAGGATGGTATTAGGCCGCCCGGGGTATCTCTGGGGAACAGCCAAGATTTGCAGGTCCGTCCCGCAAATTCCCGCAGCCTCGACGCGTAAAACTACATCATCCGGTCTCCGAATCCTCGGGCGATCCACGGACTTGACGACGAGCCTTCCGTCGCCTTCGAAGACCGGAGCCGTCATCTTCTCATCTGTCATTTGACACCACCCACCCCATATTCACTAATTATATCCACAGGCCTGGCTACATCCACTTTTATGGCAGGGCCCATTATGATTGCGAGCGCGCCGATCCCGCCGATCAAATCGCCCAGCTCGGCAAGAACCACGCGCGGAACGCTCACCATGCGAATCGAGGTATTGAGGTAGTCCCGCGCCGGCCCCAGCAACCGTTCTCCAGCCTTGGCAACCCCTCCCCCGATCACGATCACCTCCGGGACTATAGCGGCTGCCACGTTTCCAAGGCCGACACCGAGCCAGCGCCCCACCTCGCCCCAGATCGCGGGATCGTCAGCCTCCTCGGGCGAGACCCCATAATTTCGCCTGATAGAGTTTCCCGATATAAGGGCTTCAAGGCAACCCCGGCAACCGCAGGAACACATGGGGCCGGAGGGATCGACAACATGGTGCCCGAGCTCAGGGTGTGCCCCGTTTGCCCCGCGCACAACCTCTCCATCCCGTATGATCCCGCTCCCGACGCCGGTGCTCACTGTCATATAAACCATCAGCCTGCTTCCCCGCCCCGCCCCGTAATGGTATTCAGCGAGGCCTGCAGCGTCGGCATCATTCTCCATTTTTACGGGACACCCGTATCTATCTTTCAATATCTTGACTAACGGGAAATCCCGCCAATGGGGCAAATTAGGAGGCGACACCACGACGCCCCGGACCGGGTCCACAGGGCCTGGACAGCATATGCCGATGCCCCTTATGCACCGCAAATCTGCGCACCGTAAATCCTCCGTGTATCGCAAATCTCCCGTATACCGTAAATTTCCCGTACATCGTAAATCTACGCCGTTGGCACCGGCTCTAGTGACGGCCTTGGCCTTGAGGGCCCCGCCCTCCACTTCAATGTCTTTCCGGCCAGCGGCTACCAACAGCCGTTCCACCGCTGCAGTCAAGGCCTTCACGTGCTCCCCTGGCTCTTCCCGCGTCAATATCTTGATTCCGCGGAGCATATCCCCCGATTCACTGGCTGCAAGGATGAGGGTCTTCGTTGCCCCAATGTCTATGCCCAGGTAGATACCAACATCGTCCGCCTTTGACACGTCCACCTTTGAGCGGCCCCTTTCGTAGTGGTCTCTTTCTATCTTCCCTATCTTTCGCAATCATTTTTCATAGTCACAAAATCACAATCATAAAGCCTGCTCGTGTCATGCATAGAGCCTGCTCGGTATTATAGGGTTTGCTCAGTCCGTTTTATGATATCATCCTGCAGGACTTTATTGAGATCTACAAAGAACGCGCTGTAGCCTGCGACGCGCACCACAAGCCCCCTATATTGGTCGGGATTGCGCTGCGCATCCCGCAGGGTCGCAGCCGAGACCACATTGAATTGTATCTGCATAACCTTCAACGCCACAAAGGCGCGGAGGAAAGCAGCAAATTTCGCGAGCCCCTCAGGGCCCTCGAGGACCGAGGGCAAGAACTTCTGATTCAGCAGCGTTCCATTCGACGCCCTCACCTGGTCGATCTTCCCGAGGGACTTCAGGACGGCTGTCGGGCCCTTCCTATCCCTGCCGCGCACCGGCGAGAGGCCTCCATCCGCCAGTGGCTCGCGCGCAAGCCTGCCGTCGGGCGTGGCTCCAACCTCTTCGCCAAGAGGGACATGGGCTGAAACTGTGTAAAATCCAGGCTGGAACCTCCCGCCCCTCGGGTTCCTCCCCCTTTCTATACAGCTCGCAAAGATCGATGCCCACCTGGCGGCGAGCAAGTCTACATTATCATCGTCGTTCCCAAACTTTGGCGCACAATTCAATAAGGTCTCCCTCAAACCATCATACCCCTCAAAATTCCGGTCCAGGGCGTCCAAGACCTCTCTCAAGCTCACCTTGCCTTCCTCAAAGATAAGTTGCTTCACCGCCTGGAGGGAATCCGCTACATTTGCGAGGCCGATCCCCTGAATGCCCGAGAAATTATACCGCGCCCCCCCTGCAGTGACGTCCATGCCCCTTTCGAGGCAGCCATCCACGAGGCATGAGAGAAGCGGAGTCGGCGCCAACGCCGCATGAGCTAGATCGACAACGTTGCTTGCCTCAATCGCATGGGATGCAAAATACTCCACCTGTACCATATAGGCCTTTTCGAGGTCCGCAAAACTCTTAAATTCATATGGATCCCCCGTCTTCATCCCAACCTCCTCGCCAGTTAGGCGGCACCGCCCTCCGCTCATGGCAAGCTCGAGGGCCTTTACCATGTTGAAGAGGGCGATATCGTGGAGACCGTAAGTCTTGCCGGGGATCGAGACCTCAACGCAACCAACTATAGCGTAATCCCTGGCATCCGGCAAAGCCACCCCCCTATTCAGGAGGGCCGGGATAACTACCTCGTCATTGTATGCATGGGGCAGGCCCATCCCTAGGCGGATGACCTCGCATGCCTTCATGAGAAATAGATCCGGGGTTTTCGTATGAAGGCGCACCGCGATATTGGGCTGGGGAAGCCCAACTCCCGCGGTGGCTTCCAGGCAAAGCAGGGACAGGTCATTCGACGCATCCAGGCCGCCGCAGGTTTGCCCGCCTATGGTTACCGTAGGGTTTACAGGGAACCCAGCGAAATGCTTGGCGCTCTCCGTGCTCCTTACCATGATTATCTCATTGCATTTAATCCATAGGCAGGAAAGCAATTCGAGGACCTCCATGCGCGTCAGGGCGCCGGACCTCAGGTCGGAATCATAGTAGGGGTAAAGCCATTGGTCAAGGCGGCCCAGGGAGATCGAGCTGGCATTTGACTCGCACTGGAGGGCGACGTGCGCAAGCCACAGGGCCTGGAGCGCCTCCCTGAAGGTCTGCGCAGGCTGGGCGGGGACACGCTCACATATGTCCGCTATCTCCATAAGCTCCAACCTGCGCCCCCGGTCGCTTTCGTCTTGTGCCATCTTGCGCGCAAGCTCCGCATACCTGGGGCCAAGCTCGATAGCGGCATCGAGGACAATCAAAGCGGCCTCGTAAAACAACCTGCGGCTATTATAATCATCTAACTCTGGCTCCAGCTGGACATCCTGGTATGAGCCAGTGCCCAGCCTGACGGCTGATGTCGCCACTTCATCCTCACGATCATCCTCACAATCATCCTTACGATCATCCTTACGATCGGGACTTCTAGATTCAGGCCACCTGGACCCCAGATTCCCCCTGAGCCGTAGATTTATGGCCTCGAGCCTCGCCTCGATCTCATCTCGAATGGCCAGGAAGCCCTGCCTGACCACTCGCGAATAATCCGGGAGAATGTGGCCCTGACCCTTATCGGTCTGGTTAACCTTGAAAACCCTGGCCCGGCTTGCCTGCTGCGTTGCGGGGGGCATATGAGCTTGAATCCAATCGTTGAGGGTCCGCCCGCGCCAGTAGGGAAAGATTGCCTCCCGGAGCTCACGCTTGTCCCCTTCGCTGACCCAGAACTTATCCTGGGGCCGGGTCGGAAAGATATCGAGCTCTTCATCGATCCACTCCACGGCCATCTCGGGGGAAAGGACGCCCATGCGGGGCAGGGCGGTCCGGTTGCCGACGATAAGCTCATCCGGCCAGATTCGAATCTCCATCTCGCGTATCACCTTTGCGATCGCCTTCGCCCTTCTCAATATCTCGGTCTCCCCCTCGGTCTCCCTGTAAACGTGGGTGAAAAGGCGCGCCCGCTCGATTGATATCTCGAGCCGCTGGCTCATGAGCCGCTCTTTGAGCCTGACGATCCTGCCCGAATCTGTGCGGCCTCCCTGCATGAGAATCATCGGCATCCCTCCAGATTCCAAAACCCTCGGAGCGCTGGGCCAGAGCGCTGAGCTGGACACTCCCCTCCATCGCGTTCAGCCACAACTACCCCTTTCGCCGCAGCTGGCCCCTTACTACGCTGCGTGGCACTGCTAACCCGGATGCACAAATGTGCATTAATGCAATATCTTGCATCAATATATTCTACAATGGTGGCCTCCGTTCCTGCCGGAGAAAAAAAGAAAATTCGTGCAGCGCATAACCCCAGGGATGAGTCTTGTAATTGCGCCGCTACCTTAGTGCTGGAGCATGTCTACTTCCCTCATCCCGCACCTTATGCGCGCTACGAAAATTTCTTAGCATGCATAACCCTTAGGAGATTTGACGAAGACGAGTAAAGAGGCTACAATTACCTTAGGAGGAGACTTGAATGAATGAGGGAGGTGACCTGAATGGATGGGCACCTGCCACTCAAGATGCCACCCAAGAGGGTCGCGCTGTCGACGCACTGCTGTCGTCATACTGAAGATAAAAGTGGTTTGCATTGGCCGATGCCCTTACCTGTCGAAAGAGGGTGGTAAGATTGGCGGAGATGGAAATGAAGGTTCTAGGGGTTACCGTGGACCAGAGCGGGGGATTCTCGGTGCTGCTTTCAGACGCAGAGGAAAAAATGGTCCTGCCGATTGGAATCGGCCCGTTCGAGGCACAGGCTATAGCATTCCCTCTCCATGGTGAAACCCCTCCCCGTCCTCTGACACACGACTTGATGAAATCTATATTCCAGAGCCTCGATGTCACGCTAACGAAGATCGTGATCACAAATATCAAGGACGGCGTGTTCTATGCCGAGGTCTACTTACAGCATAAGGATGACAGGCTCGTAATTGACGCCAGGCCCAGCGATGCAATAGCCCTGGCAGTCAGATATGGAAGCCCGATCTATGTTGCCCCTAGACTGGTTGAGTTCACCTACAGGTATGAAGATATCATAGCCCCGGGGCAGGGCAGCGGGGATCCAGACTAGTAAAGCTGGACAAGGTCATGAGCGGAGGCATACAGCCTGTGCAGTCTCTACCTGCAATAGATGTCCTGGACTTGACGAAGAGATTCAATACGGCCTTGGCTGTGGACCGGGTAAGCTTCAGCTGCCGGCAGGGCGAGATCCTTGGCCTCCTCGGTCCCAATGGCGCCGGCAAGACGACAACACTGAGGATGCTCGCGACAGCCCTGCGGCCGACGAGCGGCACTGCCAGGATCAACGGATTCGACATCACCACCCGGCCCGAAGAGGTGCGCCGCCGGATCGGTGTCCTTCCTTCAGAGCCGGGTCTTTATGGCCGTCTCACGCCACGGGAGATACTACGGTATTTCGGGCAGCTATATGATATGACCCCGGGCGCCATTGAGAGCAGGACCCGCGAACTCCTCTCCATGCTCGGCCTGGATGAACATGGAGACCAGCGCACAGAGACCTTCTCCAGGGGCATGCGCCAGAAGGTCTCGATCGCGCGCACGCTTCTCCACGATCCGCCCGTCATATTCCTTGACGAGCCCACGGCAGGGCTGGATGTGATGTCAGCCCGGGCGATCCATGATTTCATCATACAGTGCAGGGCCGCCGGGAAGAGCATAATTCTATCGACTCATGTGATGGCCGAGGCTGAGAGGTTATGTGATCGCATTGCTATCATAAACCGTGGGCGCATCATAGCGATCGGGACAATGGAGGAGCTCCGCTCCCTTGCAGCAAGCCCCTACTCTTACCCTCGCCCTCACCCCCAACCTCACCCGGAAACCCGCCAGGCAGCGGAGCATGGCCATACGCGAGCTGCCGCAGTCAGCCCCGCCGGCCCCGGTCCGGTCACGCTGGAGGAGATATTCGTCAAGCTGGCCGGGCAGGATCAAGATAAAGGCGAAGATGAAAAGCCAAATAAAAAAGCAAGTAGGTAAAGGATGATAGCAGCAAGATGAATTGGAGGCACATACGGAGCGTTTGGTTCAAGGAGATGCTCGACACCATCAGGGACCGGCGCACCCTCCTAGCGATGGTTGTAATTCCCATGATTCTCATGCCTGCCATGGTAGTGGGCTTTCCAGCGCTTATAGAACGACAGGAGCGGTCTGCGGAGAAAATGGTCTCCCGGATCATCATATCCGGCCAGGAAAACGCGCCGGGCCTGGTAGAGGCGGTCAAATCCGCCGGAAACATCGCCGTCGTGATGCCCCCCGGAGATCCCATACAGGCTTTAAAGTCCGGTAAGGTGCACCTGGTCGTGGAAATCCCGCCTGGCTTCGAGGAACGGGTCGCCCGGGAGGAAACAAAAGATGCAAGCCCGAGCCCAAACACGAGCGCGAGCTCGAACCCGAACTCGAACCTGAGCCTGAGGGTCCTCTACGAGGGCACCAGCCGGAACTCTGACCTCGCGAGAACAAGGTTTCTTTCGGTTTTCAATGCCTATAGCCAGCAGGTCGTTGCGATGAGGCTCGCCCGCCGCAACATCGACCCGGCCATTCTTTCGACCGGCGAGATCGAAACCCAAAACGTCGCGTCGGAGCAGAAGATGGGCGGCTTCTTCCTGGCGATGATCCTGCCCATGATGATCGGGATATGGGCGGCCGTCGGCGGGATGTATACCGCCATAGATGTGGCCGCCGGCGAGAAAGAGCGCGGCACCCTCGAAGCCCTCGTGGTCGCGCCGCCGAGCCGGAGATCGCTGGTATTCGGCAAGTACCTGGCTGTCCTTACGGTATCGACGATCACTGTCGTGATAGTAATAGTGAGCATGCTGGCCGCGATCAAGATTGCGGGACCGGCCATGTTTGCCAGGGGCGGGGGGAAAATGGAGATATCCATCCCACCAGCCTCAGCTGCCCTCATGCTGCTCGGGGCGTTCCTGCTGGCGTCGATCATCAGCGCCCTGGAGATAGCCGTAAGCATCTTCGCGCGGAGCTTCAAGGAGGCGCAAAACTACATTACGCCCCTCTATATCCTGGTTATGGTGCCGGGCTTCCTCACCCAGTTCACAGTCGGCGGGGGGCAGCAGCCTGCCCGGTGGACTTTTATTATCCCCGTCCTGAACGCGCTCGAGGTGTTCAAGGAACTCCTCATGGGCACGGTGAACTGGTCGAACATCGGCCTCATGGCCGCGTCCTCCCTGGCCTACGCGATCATAGCCCTGGAGATCGCAACGCGGGTCTTCAGCCGGGAGGATGTTCTATTCCGGTAACTCAAAGGTGTTCCGGTGACCAGTCAGGTGCATTCCGGTGATTCAGGTACATCCCGGTGACTCAGGTGGCTGCCAACCGATCACACCGCCAATCAACCTTCCCATCAACTACCCAGAGTTACATCCTAATACCCGGGGTTACATCCCAAGATTGCGTCAAAACCATGGATCGAGCAGGCTTAGCCACCGACCAGGAGCCCGACCAGAAGCCCCTCTTGGGCCAGGCTTTTATAAATTCTGCCTCAATATATTTACCAGATCCTCATGCGTCACGTCGCGCGGGTTGGCCTTGGTGGAGCCCGATGGGAGGGCCTCCTCAGCTATTTTTGCGATATCCTCCTCGACGAGGCCGATCCCGCTCAATTTCCTTGGAATCCCGAGTCTATCCAGGAGGTGCTCTATGAACCGGATCCCGGCTTCAGCGGGGATACCAGCCGCGCTGGCCGTGCCGGCCTCGCCCGCCCCCAGAGCCGCCGCCACCTCGGCGTATTTACCGGTGACTACCGGGAGGTTGAACCTCATGACGCCCGGCAGGAGCACCGCGCAGACAAGGCCATGGGGTTTGTGATACCTGACGCCGATCGGATGGGCAAGGCCGTGGACAGCCCCGAGCCGGGCGCTGGCGAAGGCCATGCCCGCCATCAGGCTCCCCGTCGCGAGGGCCTCGCGGGCCTCTATGTCACCAGGAACCTCGTAAGCCCTGAGGAGATTCCTGCCGATGAGCTCGGCCGCCCTGAGCGCGAGCGCGTCCGTTACCGGGCCGGCCCCCTTCGATGTGAAGCCCTCAATGGCCTGGGTCAGGGCGTCCATGCCGCTATAAGCTGTGATGTGAGGCGGGAGGGTGAGTGTGAGCTCGGGATCCACCAGCGCCACGTCAGCAAGGAGAAACGGGCTCCTGATGCTCTGTTTCACGAGCTCTTCAGGGTCGGTCAAAACCGAGTTCATTGTGACCTCAGCGCCGGTCCCGGCCGTCGTAGGGATCGCGATAAATGGGAGACCTTTCTCAACAATCTCCCGCTCGCCGAGGAAATATTCCTTGACGCTCCCCGGCGCCATGACAAGGCCAGCTACTACCTTCCCTACATCAATGGCGCTGCCGCCGCCGATGCTTATCACAAGGTCGCAATGGTGTCTCCTGGCCTCCTCGATACCGAGCTCAACTGTCCTGATCGATGGCTCGGCCTCAACCTTATTAAACAGCACAACCTCAACGCCTTTACATTGCAAGGGGCTTATGACCTTATCGAGGACGCCGAGACGCTTGAGAGACGACATCCCCGTCACGAGCAGCGCCTTGCGGCCAAGCCGGGCGGCCTCGCCGCTCAATTGAGATATACTCCCTCTTCCATATATGATCCTTCCCGCAGTCTGGAACGTGTGAATGTGTCCCACTCTTGCTTGATTCCTCCCACCCGGGGCTCAAATTGCCCAGCTGTTTTATTGGCTAGATATTAGGCAGCTCGCCCTTTCTTAATCTTATTTCTTCTCTTGTCCACTTTATCTTATTTCTTCTTTTGTCCACTTTCTTCTCTTGTCTACGATCTTACTTCCTCTCTTGTCTACATCTATTACCTGCGTCGCTATGTCAGTGTCAGCACTATACCGACATCTAAGCATGAGGGCCCTTAACAAACAATTCCCCATAAAAGAGGGAATTCCTCTATGCAAACCCACTTCTACAAAAAACCATCCCCCAGGCATGAAATATTCCCCTTTTTCAGGAAGGAATTCAGGAAGAAACATCGAAATGAGCATATGCAAGAGCAATTGTTCAACAGTGGTGCTCATCAATCCTCACAATCAGGATAATCAGGTGGTTTGTGCATTCATGGGGTACCTTTGCGAATTGGAGCTAGCCCTCCTGGCCGCGGAGCTCTACTACAGGCAGGGTAAAACACAACAAGAAATCGCCGACCAGCTCAAACTGAACCGCATCAAGGTCCAGAGGCTGCTCCAGAAGGCCAGGGAGGCCGGCATGGTCAAAATCGAAATCGTATCCCCCTTCCCCGCGTGTGACGCCCTTGCGGCAAAGCTCTGCGAGAGGTTTGGCCTCAAGGAGGCGATCATAGTCCCAATCCAATCAGATTCTCAGCCCGTGATCCGCGAGATACTGGGAAGCGTTGCTGCCGATTACGTTGGGAAGAAAATCACCGACGGCCAGATTATAGGCTTGGGCTGGGGTCGGACGATCTATGAAGTAGTGAGGTTTTGGAACCCCCAGATAAAGGCCCGGGTGCAGGTAGTGCCGCTTTTTGGAGGCTTCGGCCAAACGGAGCCCTGTTACCAGGCGAATGAAATGGCGCGCAGGGTTGCCGAGGCCCTCGGCGGGGAATCCCACCCTCTTTACGCGCCTATCATTGTCGATAACGTAAAGATACGGGACGCCCTGCTTAGCGACCGGACGATAGGCCATGTGTGCAGGTTGTGGGATAAAGTGGATCTTGCGATTGTAGGCATCGGGTCCTCCCTTGATACGGTGACTGGGCAATTAAATGACTATGTTTCGCAAAACGAGCGCCAGGAAGTAGAGGCAAAAGGCGTCATAGGGGACATAGCGCTATATTTCTTCGATTCCGCCGGGCGAATTGTGAACGTATCCCTGAACGATAGGTTAGTAGGCATCAGGTTTGATCAACTCAAGCGAATATCGCTTGTGGTTGGCGTAGCAGGCGGAGAGGAGAAGGTCAGAACTATAGCGGGCGCGCTTAAGACGGGTCTCATAGACGTTATCGTGAGCGATCAGAGAACGCTTGAAGCTGTAATGACTTAACTATAATTTTATAAAAAGGAGCGATCCCCAGGATGTCGCCGTCGTCTACCTAGCCTAGGACGCCTCATCCTTTACGACGGGGCACGTTCTGGTGGTCGATGGAGGATATACCGTATGGTAATTGTTTATAATTTATAATTTATGGTTAACCTTGATTAATTTTAAAAGGAATTTTCGCAAACATATCGAATATGTACATTATTATAAGGATATGCAGTATTCGATCGTATCGCCCGGATCGAACCGGTATCCGGCCGTGGACGGGACCGCGGCTAATAACTCGATGAAAGTGGGATAACGTTTTGTGCTGCCGTTTGAGAGACAACTGGCTATCTTGGAGGCCCTGAAAGAAAAGGGAACCGTCGATATTGCTACGCTGGCGGAGAGGCTCGGGGTATCGACAAACACCCTGCGAAGGGATTTAGCCTTTCTCGAGGCCAAGGGCTACCTGAGGCGCGTCTATGGTGGTGCCACGATTATGAGCGTGAGCCCGCTCGAGGCCAAATATATAAACTATGATACGCGTACAGGCCTGGCCAACGAGAGAAAGGATACCATAGGCATGGTGGCCGCGGATATGATCCTCGATGGCGACACCGTCATCCTGGACTCTGGCACGACAACCCTCCAGATTGCGAGGCACCTGGAGGGTAAGCGTAACGTCACGGTCATCACCAATGATATCAAGGTAGCGGCAGAGCTGTGCGGCAAGCATGGGATCCTGGTGGTTACGACGGGCGGGTTTACAGATGAATCATTTTCATCGAGCGGGGTGATAGCGGAGAGGACCATAGCCGAGGTGCGTCCGGACAAGGTTTTCCTCTCGGCGCTGGGGATATCGGTTAAGGATGGGCTCACGGACGGGAGGATGGAACAGGCCACAATCAAGCGGGTCATGGCCAAAGCAGGCCGGGAGGTCATTCTGGTGGCCGACTCGAGCAAGGTGGGGAAGGTTTTATCATGTTTTATCTGCCCCGTATCCTCGATTACGAGGTGGGTAACGGATAGTGGGGTGCCGCCAAATATGGTCGCCGACGTGGAGCGGGAGGGATGCGAGGTTATCATCGCCAGCCGGCAGGGCGGCAGGGTCGAACAGATAGGATACCTGGGGCTTTAGGGGCCCTGAAGGGGGGTGGCCGTAGGACAAACATTGTGGCAAAAGGGTTTATTTCTTTAATACATTGTAGGTAATAACTTTATCGACAAGTAGGTGTTTTTAGAGATAAATTAAGTTTTAGGAAAAGGAGGAGCAAAAATGTACCGTCTCGTCAGCCTAACGACCGCCATCCGCGGCTCTAAAAGGCTAATCCTGTTGGCTGTACTCGTGATGCTGCTAGTGGGCGTCGCCTCCGTCGCGCCAGTCGGTGCCGCCGAATCCTGGTGGGCCCAGGTTGCAAAACCGTACCGCGGCACGGTTATTACAGGTATTTCTGAAAGCACGCCTCCCTCGAAATACATGCAGCAAGTGTTAGCGCCCGCTTTTGAGAAGGAGACCGGCATCCGGGTCAAGTTCGAGGTTACCTCGTGGGACCAGATGTACGACAAAGAAATCAAAGATATGGAAGCGGGCACGGGCGTCTACGATTTTGTTTACATCGAACAGGATATCATATATGCTTATCTCCAGCGTAACTTTCTAGTAGATCTGACTAAATTTATGGAGGAAAAACCCAACCTGGTCTATCCTGACCTCGACATGGGCGACTTCACCTCCTTTATCAATTATTTTAAAGATGCTGACACCGGTCACCTCTATGGGTTGCCCTTTGAATCCTTCCTCAAATTCTACCTCTATCGTAAGGATCTATTTGAAGATCCCAAGATCAAGGCTGAGTTCAAGGAAAAGTACGGCTGGGATCTGAGGCCGGCGACCACCTTTAAGGAGTACGAACAAATTGCGGAATTTTTCACCGACTACGGCAAGCGGCACAAAATGGATCTATGGGGCACCACCGTTCAGGCGGGGTCACATCCAGCGGCGTTTTATGAGATGGTGGAGACTATCTGGCCATCCTGGGGTATTTACAACTGGGGCATCAACACGAAGACCTGGCGATCCTCAATGGCGCAGGGAGGTATGCTGGATAGCCCGAGGTCCAAGGAGGCTCTCCGCTGGTGGGTCAGCATGTTGAAATATGCCCCGCCTGAAGCTACAAGCAGCACCTGGGATGAGGTCGCCGCCTCCATGGCAGCAGGTCGAGCCGCTCAGGGCTGGGTATATGGCGAGAATACCGCCTGGATCGCCACCGATCCGAAGCGGTCTAAGGTGGTGGGCAAGATCGGCGTCGCCCTGCCGCCTTTGTACCCCGGCGTTCAGGATGATGCGGCCAAGGGTAAGGGATACATCGGCTATTATGATGGCGGTGCCCTGGGGATTCCGCATTCCTCCCGCAATAAGGAAGCTGCCTTACTCTTCCTGCAGTGGGTGACCCGCAAGGAGTTCCAGGGAGATTTCGCCGCGGCATCCGCTCGAATAGTGCGCAAGTCCACCTTTGATGATCCTAAGGTGCGGGCCCTCGACCCGAAGGTGGATTCCTACTTCACGAAGATGAAAAAGTATGGCCCGTTGTTCGCTGGCGCGCCGCCGTTTCCCTTCCACGCTACCATTCGAGAAGTGATCCTGCCCTTCGTGTTGAAGGCAATTTCAGGAGAGCTGACGCCTGAGGCGGCGCTAGACCAGGCGGCCAAGGCCGTCGATGCCGAGCTTGCACGATTAGGATATGGGAAAGGGAAGTAAGGTGGCTAAGATGGGTATTGTAGTTTCGCGGGGCTTTCGCCGGGAGCGCACGGCGTGGGGGCTTCTCGCCCCCACGCTAATCGTATTAGGTTTCGCCGGTCTCCTGCCCTTCTTATATGTGCTTTATGTAGGTTTTTTTGATTGGAACATCTTTTCTCGAACGGTCGGGCTCACCTGGGCCGGAGCGGCCAACTACCGCCGCCTGGTCTTTGACGCGGATTTTCTGGCGGCATTATGGCGTGGTATAAAATTTACCCTATGGACCGTCTCTATCGAGATGATATTGGGTTTTGCCCTGGCCCTCCTGCTTATGAGGCCCCTCCGGGGCCGCAACTTCTTCCGGGCAGCTTACGCCCTTCCTTTGACGCTGGCCCCTATCGCTTTGGGCGCGACGTGGCGGCTGATGACCATCCCAGGCTTTGGCCTTATCCCATATTACCTCTCCCGGTTGGGGATCGATTACAACATCGGACGCCACGCCAGCCAGGCCTTTTTCACCACTGTAGCTATGGATGTATGGCACTGGACCCCCTTCGTTACTCTAACTCTTTTGGCCGGACTCACCGCACTACCGAGAGAGCCGTTTGAGCAGGCTCAGGTCGATGGAGCCCACAGCTGGCATATTCTTCGATATCTGACACTTCCCATGCTGCGCCCTGTTATCAGTACAGCTTTATTCCTGCGTATCATGGATGCGCTTCGCATCGTCGATGAGGTCTGGATGCTAACAAGCGGCGGCCCCGGAACGGCCACCCGATATGCGGGGATCCACGTGTGGCGGGTAGTGTTTCCTAAAACTGACTACGGATATGGCTCGGCCATGTCGGTCCTGCTACTCTATTTCACCATTGTACTGTGCTGGTTGCTACTCACGACGATCATACAAGTGGGAAGGGAGACAAGCGATTGATGCGAAGAGCGGTATTATGGGTAATCCATACAGGCTGGCTTTATGGGGTATGGATTCTACTGATGCTTATTACCCTTTTCCCCATTTACTGGACGTTTGTTATCTCAGCACGTACCCGTCTCGAGCTTTTTTCCGGACCTAAATTGTGGCAGACCAGTTTTTACGCAGAAAACTATATACGCCCCCTATTTCGTGATATCTATGGAGCCTACCTGTTCAACTCGCTCGTAGTTGCAACGGGCAACACCCTCCTGGTAATCATCCTCGCTGTATTGGCTACCTATGCCTTATCACGCTTCCGCGTGAGCGGGGCCCGGAATATCTTCTTCTGGGCTATTACCAACCGTATGGCGCCCCCGGCTGCCTTTATGCTTCCTTTGTACTTGTTATACAGCCGGGTAATCAAGGTGGGGGACTGGTCGCTGTTCGATACCCGCATCGGGCTTATCCTGGCGTACTGCGTTTTCAACCTCCCTTTTGCCATCTGGTTGCTGAAGGGCATTGTAGATACGATCCCAAAACAGCTGGATGAGGCGGCCATGGTCGATGGAGCAACCATCTTACAGGTGATCCGCATCATCATCGTGCCTCTATCGGCGCCCGGCATCGCCATTACGGGCCTCTTGAGCTGGATATTCGCATGGAATGAATATCTCTTCGCAGCTACGCTAACCAGCTCCGAGGCGCGTACCATCACGACCGGGTTGATGGAGTTCGTTACCGTGGTCGGCACTAATTGGGGCGAGATGGCGGCCATTGCCATGGTATCTGTCCTGCCGGCCATTTTGCTCCTTGCACTGGTTCAACGTTATATCATCGCCGGATTAACCTTTGGTGCAGTTCGAGAATAGGCTGGGGAGGGAGTAAGGCAAATGTCTAGCCGAAAGCCTGGATTTCTAAGGATGGAGACCAATCTTTTCGATCGGGTTTTCATCGGGGTGGTGCTGTTTGTGGCAATTCACTTGATTTGGATGCGCTTCATCGAGCTTTACGTGCCGCTGAGTGTAGCAACAGCTCTCTCCATAGTCGTCATGCTCGCGATCATCAGGTGGGGGTGAACGATTTATCATGACGATATCTAAAACGATGCAGGCTGTGGTGGTCTACGGGCCCCGTGACTACCGGCTCGAGGAACGACCGATCCCTGAGGTAGGCCAGGGGGAGGTACTGGTGAAGGTTTTGGCCGCTGGCATCTGCGCAAGCGACGTGAAGACTTTCTATGGCCTGCGCGTATGGGGGTCCGAGGATATCCCTCCCTATATTGAAGCACCGGTTACGGCCGGGCATGAATTCGTAGGAGAGGTAGTGGCCTTGGGTGAAGGAGCCGCCGAGAAATACGGCCTCGCTATCGGGGATATGGCCGTCTCCGAACAAATCGTTCCGTGCTGGGGGTGCCGGTATTGCCGGCGAGGACAGTACTGGATGTGTCAGCGGCATGATATATACGGGTTCAAGCGGGGGCGAGCTGAGGGCGCATGGGCTCAATATATGAAATATCCGGCCAACGCCCTCAACTATAGGGTACCCAAAGAAATCAGACCAGAGCTGGCAGCCACTATCGAGCCACTGGCGTGTGCTATTCACGCAGTTGAACGCGCCGACATTCAGCTGGGTGATGTGGTCGTCATTGGGGGCATGGGTGCTATCGGACTGTTTATGCTGCAGGTTGCCAGGATGAAGGGACCAGGCCTGCTTGTTGCTACCGACCTGAAACCCCACCGGCTGGAGCTTGCGCAGCGCCTGGGAGCCGATGTGGTCATTAATCCTGCCACAGAGGATCCGGTAGAGAAGGTGCTGGATATGACGGACCAGTACGGATGTGACGTTTACATCGAGGCGAGCGGAGCCGGGGCGGCTGTGCCGCAAGGTTTGAAGATGATACGCAAGCTGGGGACCTTCGTCGAGTTCAGCGTCCATTCGGGCCCCATCGCGGTAGATTGGTCGATTATCGGCGATGTGAAAGAGCTCAACATTCACGGCGCTCATCTAAGCCCTTACGCCTACCCCAAGGCCATCAGATACCTTGAAAATGGCAAGGTAAACGCCGATCCCATCGTGACCCACAAACTACCTTTAAAGGATTATCGTAAAGGGATAGAACTGGTCCACGAAGGTAATGAATCAGTGAAAGTCGTCTTGATCCCGGGATCATAGATTCTGTCTCACACCCGCACCGGCTCAACCTCAGCGGGTGCGGGTGTGGTATTCCTGGATGCTCCGGACCTCGATGCCCTGCTTCATGAGCGTCCGCAGGCCCTCGAGGGCGGCCACAGCCCCCTGGATCGTAGTGATAACAGGCACATCGTGGATTATGGCCTGACGCCTCAGTTGGTATTCATCATACTTGGGCCCCTTACCGATCGGGGTATTCACGATTAGGTCTATATCGCCGTTCTTGATGTGATCGACGATGTTAGGCCTCCCCTCGCCGATCTTGTTTACCTTTCTTACGGGTATCCCATGAGCCCGCAGCCACCTGGATGTGCCATCCGTCGCCATGAGCTCAAAGCCCAGCTCGCTCAGGCCCCTTGCTATCGGGATCAGGCTGGCTTTATCCTTGTCAGCCACCGTAAGCAGGATGGTCCCCCACATGGGCAGGGGGGTCCCCGCCGCGATCTGGGATTTGGCAAAGGCCATGCCAAAATTCCTGTCGATCCCCATGACCTCGCCCGTCGAGCGCATTTCAGGTCCCAGGATTATATCCACGCCGGGGAACTTTATAAACGGCAGCACTACCTCTTTAACCGACATGTATTCGGGCACCCGCTCACGGGTGAGGCCGAGCTCGGGCAGGGTCTTGCCGAGCATGGCCTTTGCCGCCAGCTTAGCCAGGGGCACGCCCGTCGCCTTGCTCACGAAGGGAATGGTCCGCGAGGCCCTGGGGTTGACCTCCAGGATGTAAATATCGTCGCCCTTAACGGCAAACTGGATGTTTATAAGCCCGACCACATCCAGCTCTTTGGCGAGGAGCAGCGTCTGGCGCTTGATCTCCTCGACGCACTCCTCAGGCAGGCTAAACGGCGGGAGCGAGCATGCGCTATCGCCCGAGTGGATCCCGGCGTATTCGATGTGCTCCATCACGCCGCCGATGAGCGCGTTTTGCCCGTCCGAGATCGCGTCGACATCGACCTCGGTGGCCGCCTCCAGGAACTTGTCGATGAGGACTGGATGACCGAATGAGGCTGCCGCGGCCGTCTCCATGTAGCTCGCCAGGGATTCCTCGTCATACACAACCTCCATGGCCCTCCCGCCCAGCACGTACGACGGCCTCACCAGCACAGGGTAGCCGATGGACCTCGCGACCCGCCTGGCCTCCTCCACTGACCGGCTGGTGCCGTTTGGAGGCTGCTTGAGATTCAGCTTTCGCAGGACCTCAGCAAACTCCTCTCTGTCCTCGGCGCGGTTTATGCTTGCCGGCGACGTGCCCAGGATCCTGATGCCCTCGCGTTCGAGCGCCAGGGCGAGCTTGAGCGGCGTCTGGCCGCCAAACTGCAAAATCACCCCGTCGGGCTGCTCTCTGTCGCAGATGTTGAGCACGTCCTCCAGGGTGAGCGGCTCGAAATACAACTTGTCCGAGGTATCGTAGTCCGTGCTAACGGTCTCGGGGTTGCAGTTGACCATGATCACCTCGTAGCCCTCTTCCTTGAGGGCGAAGGCAGCCTGCACGCAACAATAGTCGAATTCAATGCCCTGCCCTATCCGGTTCGGCCCGCCGCCCAGGATCATGACCTTCTTGCGATTGGACGGCCTGGTCTCATCCTCGGCCTCGTATGTGGAATAGAAGTAGGGCGTGAATGCCTCGAATTCGCCCGCGCACGTGTCCACCAGCTTGAATACGGCCTGAATCCCGTGAGCGAGCCTGTGCCGCCGCACGCTCAACTCATCCGTTCCCGCGAGGTAGGCGAGCTGCTTGTCGGAGAAACCGTAACGCTTTGCCTCGCGCAGGATGGACGGCTCGAGCGGGTTCTTCGCGAGTTTCTCCTCGAACTCGACGATCTGCTTTATATTATAAAGGAACCACTTGTCAATCTTGGTATATGAGTATATCTCATCGATATCCATGCCGGCCTGGAATGCGTAGCGCAGGTAGAAGATTCTGTCGGGGTCCGGGACCCTGAGCTTGGCCTCGATCGCCTCACGCAGCTCTTTTAGGCCGTTGCCGTTCGCTCCCCCATTGTTCGCGCTCCCGTTACCTCCATTACCCCCCAATTGCCCGGGATCGATCCTCAATTCATCCTTACCATCCGATCCGAGGCCATACCTGTCCTGCTCGAGGGACCTGATGGCCTTTTGAAGGGCTTCTTTGAACGTCCGCCCGATGGCCATCACCTCGCCCACGGACTTCATCTGCGTGGTGAGGCTCGTGTCGGCCCCGGGGAATTTAACGAAATCCCACCGCGGGATCTTGACCACGCAATAGTCTATCGTAGGCTCGAAGCAGGCCGGGGTCTTTTTCGTTATATCATTAGGAAGCTCGTCCAGGGTGTAACCCACGGCGAGCTTCGCGGCTATCTTGGCGATTGGGAAACCGGTGGCCTTTGAGGCCAGCGCCGAGGACCTCGATACCCTCGGGTTCATCTCGACGACGACCATCCGGCCGTTTTCGGGGTTGATAGCGAATTGAATGTTCGACCCGCCCGTCTCGACGCCGATCTCGCGGATGACGCGGATGGCGGCGTCGCGCATCACCTGGTATTCCCTGTCCGTGAGGGTCTGGGCGGGCGCCACCGTTATGCTGTCGCCGGTATGAATGCCCATGGGGTCGAAGTTCTCAATGGAACATATGATGACCACATTGTCGGCCTTGTCGCGCATGACCTCGAGCTCGTATTCCTTCCAGCCGATCACCGATTCCTCAACGAGAATCTGCCTGATCGGGCTGTGGTCGAGGCCGTTAGAGGCGATCTCCCGCAGCTCCTCGACATTGTACGCCACGCCGCCGCCTGTGCCGCCCAGCGTGTAGGAAGGCCTCACGATGACGGGGTAGCCTATCTCCTGGGCGAACTCGATCGCCGCCTCAACGGAGCCCACGTGCCGGCTGCGGCAGACCTCCAGGCCGATATTCTGCATGGCCGCCTTGAAGAGCTCCCTGTCCTCGGCCTTTTCGATGGCCTCAAACTTCGCGCCGATCAATTCAACGCCGTATTTCGCCAGCACACCCCTGCGATGAAGCTCGGCCGCGGTATTCAGGCCCGTCTGGCCCCCAAGGGTTGGCAGCATGACGTCCGGGCGCTCGCGCGCAATTATCTTCTCGACCACCTCTGGTGTTATGGGTTCGATATAGGTCCTGTCGGCCATGTCGGGGTCGGTCATGATGGTCGCAGGGTTGCTGTTCACCAGGATGACCTCGTAGCCCTCCTGGCGAAGGGCCTTGCAGGCCTGGGAGCCGGAATAGTCGAATTCGCAGGCCTGCCCGATGATGATGGGCCCGGAGCCTATAATTAAAATCTTTTTTATATCAGTTCGCTTGGGCATTAGGCCTCAACCCCCGCTTTAGGATTCGCATGCTCGACGACCTCCGCGCCTCGCTCGCGCTTCTCTTCGTGCTTCTCGTGCTTCTCTACTCGGTGCTTCTCTACTCGCTTCTGCTTCTCCATTCGTCCCTCTACTCGCCCTCGATCCTCTCTTATGAAGTCGTCCATCATCCTTGTGAAGCTTTCGAATAGGTACCATGAGTCATGTGGGCCCGGCGAGGCCTCGGGGTGATATTGAACGGATAGGAGCCTCAGGCTCGGGACCTCCATGCCCTCGAGGGTATTATCGTTAAGGTTGATATGGGTTACCTTGAGATCGTTAAATGCAGGCGCAGGCACGCCCCCGGGTGCTCTGAGTGCTCCGGGTGCTCCAGTCATCCTTTCGGAGAGGTCCACGCAGAATCCATGGTTCTGGGCCGTGATCTCCACCTTTCCGGTCATGAGGTTTTTCACCGGGTGATTGCCGCCGTGATGGCCAAACTTGAGCTTGTAGGTATTGAAACCGAGGGCCAGACCGAGGAGCTGGTGGCCGAGGCATATCCCGAAGATCGGCCTCCTGCCCAGGAGCTTCCGCACCTCCGCGACGATTGTCGGAAGTCCTGCGGGGTCGCCGGGGCCGTTTGAGAGGAATATCCCGTCGGGATTCATTGCCAGTATCTCCTCAGCCCGGGTGTAGGCAGGAACCACAGTGATGTAACATCCTGCCCGCTCCAGCATCTTGAGGATGTTGCGCTTTATGCCGAAGTCCATCGCCACGACCTTATATTGTCGCTTATGCTGGCGGCGTCCCTCGCCGTAGCCATCGTCATCATGCCCCCCACCACACCCTCCGTCTTGCGCCCGCTCGAGCCGCTCGTTCCAGACATAGCTCTCCTTGCAGGTCACATACTGGACCATATCCCTGCCGACCAGGCCCGGGTGCGCCCTGGCCTTTTGAACGAGGCTCAGTGGGTCGAGATCCTCAGTAGATATGACTCCTTTCATGGCGCCCGCCTCCCGGATGTGCTTGGTAAGGGCGCGGGTGTCTATCCCCTCGATGCCTATGGTGTTGTGGCCCTCGAGGAATTCCTTGAGGGTCCTGGTCGCCCTCCAGTTATGCGGGAAGGGGCTGTACTCCCTCACTATGAGGGCCTCGGCCTGGAGCCGCTCGGATTCGCTATCATCGAAGTTTATTCCATAATTGCCGATCAGTGGGTAGGTCAGGGTGACGATCTGCCCCTTGTAGGACGGGTCCGTTATTATCTCCTGGTAACCCGTGAGGCTCGTGTTGAACACTACCTCGCCATATACCTCCCCATTCCCAGAAAAAGCTTCACCCTCAAGGGTGAAGCCATCTTCAAGCACTAATAAAACTTTCATTGCCCAATCACCTCAAACCCGCCTGCATCATGCTGCATCATACCATCATGCTCTCTACCATCATACCCTGCACCATCATACTCTGCACGCCAAGCCAACAAGCGAAGGCTTCCGCGATTCGCAACATCCCGACTCGCGACATTCTGCTAATCCTATATTCGCCGATTTGCGATACCCCATGTACACAAATCGAAACACCGCTCGAAACACCGTAATGTCTATCGCAATGTCTATCTCTAATAATCTATCTAAGCAATGTTCATCTAACAAGGCATTTCTTATAGTCTAGAGCACCTGCGAGAGGATGTCAACCCCTCAAAACGCGCCCCTCAAAACACGCCACGCCAACAAGCCTCAACAAGTCCTTAAACAACCCCTCAAATAAGTCTACCCGACAAGCTCTATCTTCAATAAGTCCACGAGCATTCTCCCGGCGAGCCTCTGCAAGTCCCTTACTGGCTCTCGTCATATCCCTTATCCCCGCATGGACACCCTCGCGCAGGCACCCCAGGCTCAGGCTCTCTCGTCACCGGTCAGCCATCTTAATTCGCTTTAATCTGTAAGGTCTTCCGCAAACATCTGCTTCGTGACTTTCTGAGCGTATATCTCACATACCGCCTCATCAAAAACGCCTTTAAGCGTATCTGATGGTTGCTCAAAAAATCCTGCTGCCCTGCGGGTTTGGAGGAGTTGGATGAGCTTGTGCAACTCACTTATATCCAGCCCCTGAAGAATGCTTGCTAGATTAGCTTGATCCAGACCTGCCAGGACCACCAGCAAGTGTTCTACCTCGCCGGCGCTAAGATATTGACGTATAGCTTCCACTTTCAGTTCACTCATTTTCATAACCCCTATCCCCTTTCCCACGTTCATGATTGTTTTACTTCGGGTGCGAAGCGTTCTATTTCTGATGTGTTCTATTTCTGATTCTGATGTGTTCCATTCCACCCGGTGTGTTCTATCGCTTTAGCGTTCTCAGGTTAAATCACTTTAGCGTTATCAGGTCAAATAGGGCCCTAGCAGCTAACTCCGGTCCCTTTATCTCATAGCCGGGTATCCCAAGCCTGGTTCTCACCTGGCCTATGAAAACGCCGGCTTTGAAGGCCGCTTCAAAGGTGCTACGTGCCAATTCCTCATGCAGGTCGCGGTATTGCGGCGGGCCGAAGATGTTGGCGAAATAGCTGTGGACGAGGCCGGTAGATGTGGTCGTGCCCTTGGCCATGGCGGCCCCGTCACGAAAGACAGCCAGCGCTTCCTCTACATCGTTGAATCTCTCGATGATGGGATGCAACTCGTCTACCTCTTCATAGTTATTGGCATAGAGAAGATAATCTACCGGGTGGCCGTGAAGCACTTCTTCCATGGTGGTCACAGGCATTACAGCGCGGGCATTCGTCTTCTGCGGGCTCATTATGATGGCACGGTCAATCTGGTCAAAGGCATAGCCTGGCTGCAGGTCATCAAGACGAACAAAGGCCCCTATTTCCGTGCCATACCCCTTAATGCACCCCTCCGGGCCGATTTCAAGGGAACCCATATCGTCAGCTATCACGTGGAGCTGGCGTATATATTCCTCGCCCAGGACCCTAAAAGCCTCTAGCGATTCGGATTTCCCCGTTGCCGTATCCCCAATAATGAGCACGTTCGCCGTCATCCCGTTTTTCAGCACGATCCTGGTCATGGCCCCATGGAAGGGCATGCGGCGGAATTTCTTCATCACAAGAATATTGTGGAGGGTCAATATCATTTTTTTAAGATACCCGAAATACCCGAATTTGTCCTCACAGGGAACAGCCGCGACAAGTATTTGATTGGCCTGGTCCTCATGGAAGACAGTAGGGAGATCCCCAAACCGTTCCATGCTCTCAGGCGGGGCGCCGAAGGTGTAGATAGCATCCGGTCCCTGCGCGATCTGGTCATCGCTTGCAATCTCAAAGAGATTAGCTAGAGAGCAACCAAGGCCCATGAATCTCCGGTGGAAGTATATAAACATCACTAGGGGCCCTACCTGCGCGGGGTAACAGAGCCATTCACCACGCTTGAGAACCATTCCATCTAGAGGATTCTCATCGACCTTCTCAAACTGCCCCGTCCGCTTATTCATCGGAGGATCAATAATGAGGGGTGGATCAATCAAAATCTGCCGTATAAACGGGATATCCTCCAGGATTGTATAACACCCTCCAGGACACGGCCACGCCTTGGGGACAGCGATCACGCCAACCTGGGCACCTGCAGCAACCTGCCGGTAGACACGCGGGTGATCACCTGTAATGTTCTCGCAAATATCCCGGTAGGCTGCCCTGACAAGGTCTGTTAATTGCTCTATGGTGTCATTGAAGGTCCGATAGGGCCTGGCATCGAGCCCGCCGCCGATGCCGGTCTCCGAATAACAGATAACAAAGCGGTCGAACCTACGCCAGTAGTTGTAAAGTTCCTCCACGAACTCATGTAAGAGTCCTGGATTCCGGGTGAATTGTGTAGCCCCTGGCACGCTGCGTGCTGCCTGTTCAAGGGGGAATGCGCCAAGGGCCTGTAGAAGAGAAATCAAGATTTCCTCTTTTTCGGCGAAGCTGGCTTCGGCAAACTCGCCGACCTTAGCCTTATTTGATCTCGCTTCAGTCTTCGCTTCAGTCTTATCTGACCTCGGCTCTGACCCTGGCTCTTCGAAGATATCGAGAAGGGGAGACTCCTTCCGGCGAAGTCGGCTGATGAAATTATGGACAGTCTCCCGGAATAAGGGGCTCGATAATAACTCCCTCGTAGTGCTGCAGACTTGATCTCCTGTGTGCATGATAACCTGCCGGGGCAGCCAGGCTATCTCTGTAAGCGACATAGATGTTCCTCCCTCCCACGATTTGGATCCCATGATGTAGATCCCATCTAGACTAATTAATCCATCTCGCCTAAATAAAAAGGCTACAGAGAGACGCCTCCAAGCCTGGAGAACGCATCTTCTGTAGCCTACTATCCATCGGCTCTTCTTTGCCGCAAAGGACAATCTTTGTTATCCTTTACTTTATATCCTTACATTTATGAAGAACAGCCGCTGGCAAGCGGACCACATCTTGGACGTTCATGCCCTTCCCGTTTACGGGATCGGCAATCGCATCCGCTGTCCGGTTTGCTTTAGATTTTGCTGTTTTATTATATCATGCAGCCTACCAGACCGCAAGCCTGAATTTTTGGGAACCACTATGATATACTGTATTGGATACTGTGTTGAGTTGATAGCTTGCGCTCTTAAGTTCGTCTATCCTATAGTTCGCCTATCCTAGCTGCGGTGTTTAGGGCTGCTATGTTTAGGGCCACGATGACAATACAATGACAATGCGGAGGGAATGCGACCATGATCTCGAAAGGCCAGTTGGAAGATAATATCAGCAAGGCGCTCATAAAATTCGAAAAGGAATATCTCGGCCGCGGCCCCCAGGAGGTGAGGACTTTTATCCTCGGAGATATAATCCTCGTGAGACTTAAGGGCATCCTCACTCCTGCCGAACAGCAGCTAGCCAAGAGCGATGAAGGGAAGATCCTAGTCAAACAGGTCAGAATTCGGTTGATAGAAAACTCCAGACATTTATTAGAGGAAATCATTCATGAACTGACCGGGCGATCCGTCGTAAGCCTTCACACTGATATAAGCACTGTAACAGGGGAAAGGATTTTTGTCTTCACCCTGGATAAGGAACTTTTCCCTTCCTGATCAGGCGACCTGCTTAAGATTACAGCCGTCCATGGGCGGCAACCTCCTCCCTTCAGGGCGAACCCGGGGCTTAAATCCAAGTTTTATACAGTTCCGGAGAGCAAGTAATCCTGCATAATTATCGCCCCCGATAAGAAACTTAGATTTAGAGAAAAACAAGACTTGATGATAAATTTAAAGGGGGGTTTTCACTTTCATGGACCATGTCCAGGCATCACCTCATTTCCCCAAGCTTTTCGAACCGGGCCAGATCGGCTCGATGAAGCTGAGAAACCGCATTGTCATGCCGCCCATGGGCACCAACCTCGCCAGCGAAACTGGGGCGGTCACCGACCGGATGATAGCCTACTACAAAGAACGTGCCAAGGGCGGGGCGGGGCTGATAATAGTCGAGATCGTATGCGTCGACAGCCCTGTGGGGCGGGCGATCCCAAACCAGGTCCGCCTCGACATGAATACCTACATCGCAGGCCATAATGAACTCGTGGAGGCCGTCCATTTCTACGGAGTCAAGATCATTCCGCAGCTGCACCACGCCGGGCGCCAGACCACGCCCGACAGCACGGACGGGATGCAGCCCGTCGCACCTTCGCCCATACCCTGCGAGTTTCTCCAGGTCCAGCCACGGGAGCTCGCGACCTCCGAGGTGGAGGTCCTCGTGGCGAAGTTTGTCGACGCGGCGGTCAGGGCCAGGAACGCCGGTTACGACGGCGTGGAGATTCACGGGGCCCATGGGTATCTCATCACCCAATTCATGTCGCCCAGGACAAACAAGCGCCTCGACAAATATGGAGGCGATACGAACGGGCGCATGAGATTTGCCCTCGAGATAATCCAGGGAATCAGGGACAAGCTGGGGCGCGATTTCCCCATCACCTTCAGAATGAGCGCGGACGAATTCATGGAGGGTGGGCTCACCCTGCAAGAATCTAAGAAGATCGCCCGCATCCTCCAGGACGCGGGGGTTGATGCGCTCCACGTCTCGGCCGGCGCCTATGGCTCGATGCCAACCATCCTCGAGCCGATGCAGTATAACGAAGGCTGGCGCGTCTACCTTGCCGAGGAGATCAAGAAGGTTGTAGATATTCCAGTCATAACCGTCGGGGTCATCCGGCACCCGGATTTCGCCGAAAGAGTGCTCGCCGAAGGGCGGGCAGATTTCGTATCGGTCGGCCGGACCCTGCTCGCGGACCCGGAGTGGCCCGTGAAGGCAATGGAAGGGCGTCAGGAGGATATCCGCCGCTGCATAAGCTGCAACATAGGGTGCATAGGGAACAGGGTTTTCCAGAGCCTGCACATCAGGTGCACGGTAAACGCACTCACAGGGAGGGAGGTTGAATTTGGCGAGCTGAAACCGGCAAACCCTATCAAGCGGATAATGATCGTCGGTGGCGGGCCCGCGGGCATGGAAGCCGCGAGGGTCGCTGCGACCAGGGGCCACAGGGTTGCTCTGTATGAAAAAGCGGGTGAACTGGGCGGCCAGGTGAGGCTCGCGAGCGTGCCGCCTGGAAAGGATAAGATCGGGTGGACCATAGATTACCTCGATACCCAGATACGAAAGCTCGGCGTCGACATACGGCTCAACACCGAGGTGACGCCGGAGATCGTTGCCCGGGAGAATCCGGATGTCGTGATAATCGCGACGGGCGCGACCCCCATAATCCCCGATGAGGCCGGGTGGCCCCGCGCCAATGTTGCCACAGCATGGGATGTGCTGCGAGGCGTGGTCGAGGTGAACGGGCAGCGCGTAGTCGTCGCCGGCGGGGGGATGACCGGCTGCGAGACCGCCCTCTTCCTGGTCGAGCGCAATAAACACGTGGTGATAATTGAGATGCTCGACAGGATCGCAAGCGACATGGAGCCCATCTCGCGCATAAGCCTCTCGAAAGACCTCGAGGAGGCGCGCGTTGAGATTCTGACAGGAGTTCGACTCAGCGAGGTGAAGGATAACGGGGTGGTGGTGATGGATCATGACTGGCGGACAAGGTTCATTCCCGCTGATAAGGTCGTGCTCGCCCTCGGGTCGCGACCCTTTAACCCGCTCGAGGCCCAGATCAGGGCCCTTAAAGAACTCTACGTGATAGGTGATGCCCAGCACCCCGGGAAACTCATCGATGCGATCCGCGAGGGATTTGAGATCGGGTGGAGGATCTAGGAAGCCGCTAATCCAGATCAAATCCGGATCAAGTAAGTCCCATCCAAAGTGCAATCCAAATAGGCCCGGATTGGATCCAGTAGGCCGAATCTGGAGTCCAGGCCTGGGCCGGGCTAGATGCGGGCCGGGTTCGGGCTGAGTCTGGATTGGGTCTGGGCTTGGTCCGGATTAGATCCGGGCCCAGACCCAATCCAGGGTTCCTGTCTCGTGTGGGCCGCGCAGACGGCCTTAAATGGGAACCCTGTTCGCTTTTCTGGAGGGGATTTGTCAGCGGACCTTATCCTGCATCGACACTTTGATACCTTTACTTGTCCCGTGGCGATGCTCGCTCTCGAGCTGAGCCTTCTGGGACCGGGCCTCTCGACCTCGCGGCGTCCCGCGCGGCTTATTCATTTCCTTGGCGATGGCCTCGCGGGCCTTATCCATATCCCGCGCCGGCCCTAATTCCCGGAGCCTATTCTCATCTGTCGGCATATAATAGTTGACCCCCGTTCAGGCCGATTATTCCCCAAATTCAAAGCACGTGGCCAAGATTTTTGAGTTAAGATCCTCTTTGTCCGGCTTCAATAAGTATCCCCCGATGACAGCTATCCCATCCACATATAGATATGCAACCAACATCTTGATTTTAAATCCCGAAATCATCCAAAGAGGGTCTGGATCACTCTTTGCCAAAGCCTAGTTCAAAATCCATTTGGCCTCCTATCATGGCGCAGGTAGAGCCGGACGTGCGGCAGCATCCTCTTTGAGCAGAGTTTATCCGCTCCTCATTAGCTTATATGGACCATGACTTCCTCCTTCTCTCGAATTCTCGCGATGACTTTAACGTAATCTTGTTCATCCATTCTTCTGTAGTTGACACCGGACACCTTTGTAAGTATACTTAATACCGTGGGGGGTATATTAGAAATAACCCCCGCAATGAATAGAAGCACCCATAGAACCCTTGGAACCTTATGGAAATAGATATTGCCCAAATCTAAGGAATAGAACCAGTCATGGTTCCATAGCTGTGTTCACCCTAACTGATAACCCAACCGGGCGGCCGGGTCAACCGGACGCAAGGCATCCGGAGGTAAAGCTTACATGGCGATGTATGATATGCGCTGCAAGAAATGCGGGGAGAAGTTCAGCCTTTTCTGCTCATGGGAGGAGATGAAGGGAGCCAGGTGCCCCAAATGCGGGTCGGGCGATGTTGCTCAAATCTATGGGAGCGTCGCTGTGCTCGGTGGCTCTGGATCAAGCTTTTCCAGGTCGTCGAGTTCCTCATCGCCGTCCCGTAAGTTTGGCTGAGCATCCTGCTGATCTGGGAGATTGGATATCTCCCCTCATGATCTTAACCTTTCGGCTGGGGGTCGGCCGGAAGCTTCCCATTCGTAAGGGTGGGGATGAGAAGGGGAAGGGTAGTTCACAACGGGAGCAGATGGATCCTGGTGGGTCTCCTGGACTTCAAATCCAGTGTCGGGCGGTAAGACCGGCCGGGGTGGGTTCGATTCCCACATGCTCCCGCCAACCTGGACTTTTTGATGCCATCCCGTCCTGTCACGGGATGATAAAAAATAAAAGAGCCGGGTGGTTCTCTTAGATTTTGTGCCCTATTCCGCGGGCCAGCTGATAAACTATGAATTGGTTCAGGCTTATATTCTCCTCCTTGGCCTTCTCCGACAAAGCCCTGTGGAGGGACTTAGGCATGCGGACCCTCAGCTGGCCGGAAAAGGCATCTACCGTAGGCTCTGGCACCTCACGACCTAGGGTCAGGCATGTTTCGATCCAACTTTTCTTTGCATCGTTGAGGTTCTTAATGGCCTCCTCGATAGTTTCACCGTCGGACATACAACCAGGGAGAAGAGGAATCTCGGCGAACCAGCCGCCACCTTCCTCTTCCGAAAGTCGCCTAAGCTTGATTTCATAGCTTAAGCCAAGGTAGTAATCTAAGTCTTTCATGCTACTCGCTTCCCTCTCTCAGTTTGCCGATGGCCTCTATGACCTGTTTGACATAGATGGCCTTAATCGGCCTGGCGTAAGGTATAGTAAGAATATCAGGCAGTCTCGGGTGATAATAGTTGTAGTGGCTGGAACCCTTGCTGGGTTGCCTGCATTCAAAGCCATATTTCTTGAGTATCTTATCTAGATCTTCGAACCTAACATCCTTGGGGTTATTTACGATTTTGGCGTAAAGCTTTCTATCGCAGCCACTTGTTGTCACCGCCTGGCTATATGGTATCATATATGGAACCAGCGATCAAGTGTTAATAGTCAAGCGTTAATAACTCGATTGTTAATAACCTAATCGAAGTTCCATAAGGGCGCATTCAAAGGGCCGGAAAGCCGGTTTTGCCTGAATTCCCTGAGAGTCGAATCCCGTGATGATTGTCATGAAAGGTGCTAAAACTTAGATGATGGAGTAGGAACTCAGGAGAAGGTGTAGAATAGAATTGCCAGGACGAAAACACCAAAAACACCATCCTAGCCTGGGCGGGAGGTGATGAAGATGGCCGATGTGCGAAAGCTCCGGCTGACCCACATGTCATCGAAGGCCGGCTGAGCCAGCAAGTTGGGTCCGGCGGACCTGGCACAAGTTTTGTGCCGCATAAAAACAAAAGCTCAAGACCAGAATCAAAACCGGGGCCAAGATCGAGGTCAAGACCAGGGCCAGACATACCCAGAAGGCCAAGCACACCCGGAGCACGGCGAGCCGGGTGAAAGTGAGCTGGGCTGGGCGGAAACCCACGGCCGGGCGCGGATCACGGCGAGGAACAATACCGATGGCTGTGGCTATGGCCATGGCCATGGCTATAGCTATGACCCGAACGTCCTCGTGGGATTCGAGACATCAGATGATGCGGGGGTATACCGGCTATCCGATGACCTCGCTATCGTCCAGACCGTCGACTTCTTCACACCTATCGTCGACGACCCGTATATGTTTGGCCAGATCGCGGCGGCCAACGCCCTAAGCGATGTTTACGCCATGGGCGCGAGGCCGGTCACCGCCATGAATGTCGTCTGTTTCCCTTGCTCAGCGGGCATGGACGTGCTCGCGGAGATTATAGAGGGCGGGGCCGATAAGGTCAGGGAGGCTGGAGTCTCGCTCATAGGGGGCCATACTGTCACAGATAAGGAGCCAAAATATGGGCTTTCCGTCACAGGCCTCGTGCACCCGGCCAGGATCATTACCAACAGCTCATCCAAGCCTGGCGATGTGCTGATCCTCACGAAACCCCTGGGCACGGGCATCCTGACGACTGCCTTCAAATTCGACAAGATAAGCGAAGAGGATCTGGCCGAGGCGGTTCACGTTATGAGCGCCCTCAACAAGGCAGCGTCCGAGGCTATGCAGGCTGTAGGTGTAAGTGCCTGCACAGATATAACGGGGTTCGGGTTGATCGGGCACTCCTGCGAGATGGCGCAAGCGAGTGGGGTGCAATTCCTCATCGACGCGCGCAAGGTGCCGGTGCTCCCCATGGCGGGCGAGCTTGCCGAGAAGGGCATTCTGCCGGGGGGGGCTGGCGAGAACATGCTCTATTTCCAGGAGTGGACCGATGTCTCGAGCGGCGTCCCGCAGGCTCTGAAGGCAGTGCTTTTCGATCCCCAGACCTCAGGGGGGCTCCTGATATCGGTGCCGGCCGCTAAGGCGGAGCTTCTGGTGGATTCCCTGCGCCAGGCCGGCGTGGAGGATCCCAGGATCATTGGTGAAGTCGCTGAGGTTGAGGGCAGGGTTGAGGGAGCGCCTGCCCCGGGCGCGAGCGATCCGGTTCCGGCGGTCCAGGTATTCTGATGTCTGATGTCTGGCATCCTGTACGTGTGGCATCTGTAGGCGTGGCAAACGGAAGGCCACCCGTACTTCTGAACCTATGGGGCTCTATACCGGTCAGCCCCACCGGATACCGGACAACTCTGCGCCGGGCCTGTTACGTCAAACCTGCTACGTCAAACCTGCAAAGAATCTTGGCAGGATACCCACCCTCCTACCCTGAAAATAGCTCCACCCGCATCAGGGGATTTTCCTCTACCTGATGGTGCTGCGTAGCGGCATGGGCGTCTGCCAAGAATATTGGCATCTTCGCACGGGACCTGCCAAGAAAGTTGTCATGCGCATGCTTGGTGAGCAATTAGGGAGCAAATAGAAGCCTATCAGAAGTTATGAAACGAAGTGCTACGAGAAAGCTGAGTAGGTCAGGCACATGGCTAAGGATCACCATAATCATAAATATAGCGGGCCGGAGCCTAGCGATAGCGAACTCCATTCGAACGCGCTCCTCGCGCGTGTGCCTTCGGTGGCCCTGGTGCTCGAACACCCTATATCCAGGTCTCTTTTGCAGAAGATATCCAGGCGCGATATCGCCGAAACCATACGCGACCTCCTGGATGATTTGCGGGGGGAGATACTTGGCGGCCGGATCGACCGCAACACATCACGCGACGAGATGATCGATATGGTCACCTCCGGGCTCGAACGCGCCGCCACCAGGAGGTCGGCGCGCAATCTGAGGCGCCTCATCAATGCTACGGGCGTAGTGTTGCACACCAACCTCGGCCGGGCGCCGCTCCCCCGGAGGGCCCTGGATGCCGTGGCCGAGGTATGCTCCGGCTATTCAAATCTGGAATTCGACCTCGAATCCGGAGAGCGCGGCTCCAGGCAGCAACACCTGCGCTCGCTGCTCTGCGAGCTGACCGGGGCCGAAGCCGCGCTCATCGTCAACAACAACGCCGCCGCAGTGTTTTTATGTCTAAACACGCTCGCCTCGGGCAGGGAGGTTGTGGTATCCCGCGGACAGCAGGTCGAGATCGGCGGGAGCTTCCGGATTCCTGATGTTATCGCATCGAGCGGCGCGAGGATGGTCGAGGTCGGGACAACCAACAAGACGCACCTCAGGGATTATGAAGCCGCAATCACCGACGCGACAGCCATGCTGCTCAAGATACATACGAGCAACTTCAAGATAATTGGTTTCACGGCGGAGGTATCCCTGTCCGAACTGGTCGAACTTGGCAGGCGCCGAGGCCTCATCATCATGGAGGACCTCGGGAGCGGCAGCATCCTGGATTTATCCCAACTAGGGCAGGGCCTGCCGCACGAACCAACGGTACGCGACAGCATCCAGGCCGGCGCCGATCTCGTGACATTCAGCGGCGACAAGCTCCTGGGCGGCCCCCAGGCCGGGGTCATCGTGGGCCGGAAGGAGTTGATAGCCAGGATCAGCAGAAACCCCCTTGCAAGGGCGGTCAGGGTGGATAAGATGACCCTCACGGCCCTGGAGGAGGTTCTGCGCCTCTATCTCGAGCCCGACGTGGCCGCATGTGAGATTCCAACCCTCAGACTCCTTACAAGAACCCTACCCGAGCTCGAGGAAATTGCGGAACACCTGGCCGGCCTTATCGCACCCATAGCAGGTGACGGATGGAGGGTGGAGGTCATTGACGATGCCTCTGAAGCTGGAGGAGGCTCGCTGCCGGGCGTCTTCCTTCCCGGCAAAGCGGTATCCCTGGTACCGGCATCCCTAGCACCGGCACCTCCGACACCGGTATCCCCAGCACCGGTATCCCCGGCACCGGTGGTTTCTCCGAACGTTAATGGCCTCCAGTCAGCCCTGAGACGATCGATCCCGCCCGTCATCGCCCGCGTCCACAAGGGACAGTTGCTCTTTAACGTCAGGACGCTCCTGCCGGGGGACTGCGAGATCATAGCAAGGGCGCTCTCCGAGGCCCTCGCTGACTTATCGGCATCACAGGCTGAACCAGCTCACCTATATGCACCGGCAGCTGGCCGCTCGGCATCCTCGCCACGTTCACCCCGGAGCCGGGAGCGGGGCCAGAAGACCCAGGAGGACCACGAGGCCCAGGGGGCCCAGGGGGCCCAGGAGGCTCGGGAGGCTCGGGAGGCACGTCCGTCGTGATTACGAATTACAAGTACGACAAGCACATAGTGCTCGGGACGGCGGGGCACGTGGACCATGGCAAAACCACACTGACAAAGGCCCTGACCGGCATAGATACCGACCGGCTGAAGGAGGAGAAGGCGAGGGGCATGACCATAGACCTTGGCTTCGCGCCCTTCCGCCTGCCCAGCGGCAGGACCGTCTCTATAGTGGACGTCCCCGGGCATGAACGTTTCATAAGAAACATGGTGGCCGGCGCCACCGGGATAGATATAGTCATGCTGGTTGTGGCCGCGGATGAGGGGATCATGGAGCAGACCCGCGAACACCTCGACATCCTTTCATTGCTCGGGACCTCGACAGGCGTGGTGGCGCTCACGAAGATAGACCTCGTGGACCAGGAATTCCTCGGCATGGTCATAGCCGACATCGAGGACTACCTGAAGGGCACATTCCTCGGGGGCGCCAGGATAATCCCGGTCTCATCCGTAACAGGAGAGGGAATTCCCGAGCTAGTTTCCGAGATAGACCGGCTCGCCGGGGTTGCTGAATCCACAAGGATACCACCCAGCCTCTTCAGGCTTCCAGTAGACCGGGTATTCACTATCGCGGGTTACGGGACCGTCGTGACCGGGACCGTGGCCGGCGGAGAAATCGGGATAGGCGAGGAAGTCGAGGTGCTCCCCCCTGGCAGGGCCGCGAGAATACGCGGCATCCAGGTGCATGCCCGGCGGGCCGAACGCGCGGTCGCCGGGGACCGGGCAGCGCTCAATCTCGCGGGAATCCAGAAGGACGAGATCGAGCGGGGATATGTAGTTGCAAGGCCTGGCACCCTCGCGGCATCGACGCTTGTGGATGCCACCCTCACGGTGCTTCGAAACACGCCGGGCGTGTCCCATGGCCAGCGGGTCCGCATGCACATCGGGACGGCGGAGGTTATGGCGCGCATCCGCGTGATGGGGGCTGATAGCATCGCAGGCGGTGAGGAGGGGTACACCCAGCTCGTCCTCGAGGAACCAACAGTCGCCGCGCGAGGGGACAGGTTTATTATTAGGTCATACTCGCCCGTGAGGACCATAGGCGGCGGTCGTGTGCTGATGCATAACGCGCCGCGGAGGCGAAGGTTCTCCCAGCACGATCTTGACGTGCTCGCCATTGAGGAATCCGGTTCCCTTCAGGAGCTGATCGAGCTGGTCTTGAAAGAGCAGGGAAATCTATCAAAGACCCCGCGCGGCGCCGGCGCCCGGGTCTCCCCGGTCGCCGCTGAGGAGCTGGCTGCGAGGCTCCTGGTGCCCATTGACGATGTCAAGCGCATAGCGAGCGAGATGGCGATGGCAGGAGCCGGAACCGCGGAGGCCGAGCTTAAAGCGCCCGCTGGTTCAAATGCTGTCGGCATTGCCGAGAGGCGGGTGGTAATCCTCCCGGGGACCGAGAGAATGCTGTCAGGCGGGGGTGCAGCCGCCATCCGCAATGCTCTGCTCTCGACCCTGGATGACTTCTACTGTGAATTCCCAATGCGTCTGGGGATGCCCAAGGACGAGCTCCGGATGAAGGTCGCTCCCCACTGGGATGAGGGCGATTTCGATGCATTTCTCCTGCTCCTCCAGGAACCAGCCACGGGCGATGTACCTGGTGTGCCCAACGTAGGCGCCCCTACCGTAGGCGATGTGCCTCCTGTGAGCAATGCGTCTGGGGACAATATACCCGGGCGGGCCGGTGGGTGGACCGGGGGTATAATCCGGAGCGGGAATATGGTCATGCCGCCAGGTGTCGATAGGGAGCGCACGATCGCGGAGCGGCCTGAGGTCCTGGCGGTCGAGACCGCATACAGGGATGATGGCCTCAACCCCAGGAAGCTCCCCGACATTCTCGCATCAAACGGCATATCCCATGAGACCGGTGCCGAAATCATGCGATTCCTACTCGAGACAGGACGCCTCGTAAGACTAGGTGGAACGGCCGATGGGGTCATCCTGCACGCCGACGCGCTCGAGCGCGCTAGAAGCGAGGTCATCAAAAAGATCAAAAAAGATGGCTCGATCAGCGCCAGCGAGCTGCGTGATGCCCTGAAATCAAGTCGCAGGCTTGTTATACCCATCCTGGAATACTTCGATCGCATCAAATTAACGAGCCGCGTAGGCGATGTGAGAAAGGCGGGGCCGGGGTTCCCGGGGCCGACTTGAAGCCCAGTGGCCCGGCTTGGAGCCCGGCTTTCCCGCTTGATGTGACGATGTAAGATGCAACGATGTAACGGTGTGACTTGACACGAACCGTCCGGCGTGCGATAATACCCCTAGGGCTATAGGTATCCCGTTGATGCAAATGTAAACTAATGCAAACTAATACAAACTAATATAGCAGCAAAAGCAAACTCCAGAGAGGCAGGCGTAAAAAAGTGATCAAGGTCACGGAGAAGGCAGCTACTGAACTCAAGAAGCTGCTCAGCGAGGAGAGGCATCGAAACTCGATGGTCCGGCTCTATATCGCCGGCATGGGCTGAGGGGGGCCCAAATACGGATTGGCTCTGGATGAGTCAACGCGACCGAATGATTCAATTCACGAGATAAGCGGGATCAAATTCATCATCATGGACCCGGCGGCCGCGCGCTTCCTTGACGGCGCGACCGTGGACTACAGGCCCGGCTGGTTTGGACATGGGTTCTCCATATATGGACCGGGAACCTCATCCTGCTAGCAGTAGTCTCCGTAATTTACCTGGATAGAATAATCGGTGCCCGGTCAGATTTTGACCGGGTGCCCGGTCAAAATTGAACCCGGGCATTCCCCAAAGCGGGTCAGAATCTGGCCGGTTTCCCCGGCCGACCCGGTCAAAATCCAGCCGGGTCCGATGCAAAATCCCATAATCTTCACGAATTCTTAACTTCATCGAGCAATGCAGGAATAACCTCCGCCACATCGCCCACGATCCCATAGGTCGCGGACCGGAAGATCGGGGCGCCGACATCCTTGTTGATGGCGACGATGACATCCGCCGATATGCCGACCATATGCTGGATAGCCCCGGATATACCGCATGCTATATAGAGTCTTGGCGAGACGATTCGCCCTGTCTGGCCGATCAGGCTCGACTCGGGCGCCCAACCGGCGTCAACCACGGGCCGCGTGGCGCCTACAGCCCCGCCTAGGGCGCACGCGAGCTCCCTGATGAGAGCGAAATCCTCAGCGCTTCCTACGCCCCTCCCGCCTGCGACGATGATCTCGGCATCCGCCAGGTTATTCTCACAGGCCTCGCTCACGCGCTCGATGAGGCGGACGCGGGGTTTGCTGATATTCACGTCAACCTTTACAATCCTCCTGCTGCAACTGGCAAACCCGCTATCTGAGTTATCCAGTCCCCCTGGGCTATCCGGGCCGTCCAGGCACCCATCGCCATCATCACCACTGTGTAGACACCGCCCATCCACTCCTGACTCCACCCCACCCAATCCGGCCTGCAACTCCACCTGCCCCTTTACCTTCTCCGCGCATCCTCTTACCTTCAGGATGCCAGGCCGCACCGTCGCCATCTGAGGCCGCCTCACCGGACACGCTATCGAGGCCATAATATTTGCGCCAAAGGCGGGCCGGGTCTGGATGAGAAGCCCTTCCCCACCAATATCAAGTTCCACGCACTCAGCGGTGAGCCCGGTATCCAGGCGCGCCGCAACGCTCGGCGCAACGGACCTACCGAGAGAGGTGGCGCCAATCAGCAGGATCGAGGGGTTGTATCTCGAGGCGAGCTCGGCGAGGGCAGTCGCGCACGGCTCATCCTGAAGGCATGCGAATATGCCATTCTCAACTACATATATTCTGTCAACCCCACAGGCCTCCAACGACCTGATCATATCAGCCTCCGGGCCCGAATCGATATCAACCCCCAGGAATATGCACGCGACCTCGCCGCGCTGCCTGCGCCCCCTATATTCCCTGCGCTCTCCAGACTCCCCGAGCCCCCCAAGCTCCCCGAGGCCGGCGGCAAGCCTTTTCGCCTCGCCCAGGAGCTCATAGACCACGGGGTGGAGCTTCCCGTCCTCGTGCTCTGCGAAGACCCAGATGCCTGACGATTCGCTCGAGCCTGAAAATCTACTTGAGCACGGGGAGATGCTTGGGCACGAAGAGATACTTGAGAGTGGGGAGATACTTGAAAATGGAGAGATATTTGAGCTTGAAGAGATACTTAAGCCTAAAGAGATATTCAACTGGGTCATAACCATAACCTATAACATCCTCGCCTCACGTAATCTGCTCAGCAACTTGCGGGCCTGCTCCCCAGGGGCCCCCGTTATGAGCTCCCCCCTGCCCCTTGGCCGTTCGGGCTCGAAAACCCTTACTACCTGGGTCGCGGACCCTGAAAGGCCAACCCTCCCCGCGTCCACATCGAGGTCGGAAGCCCCCCACACCGTAATAGCGGCCTTCTTTGCGCGCATCATGCCCTTCAATGAGGGAAGCCTGGGGGAATTCATCCCCTTCACAACCGTCACGAGCAGGGGCAATGGCGCCTCGACTACCTCGTAGCCATCATCCACCAGCCTCTCGGCCCGGACCCTGCCGCCCCATCCCTTCGAACCGGCCGAGCCAGCCATATCTGCAGTATCGGCCACGTCCGCAGCCGCAGCCGCAGTCACAGTCGCAGTCGCAGTCGAATCCACATTTAGCGGCTCCAGCCTGCGCACGGAGGTGATATAGGGAATACCAAGCTTCTCCGCAAGCTGGGGCCCAACGTGACCCGTATCACCATCAGCTGATCTATTGCCACAGATGATCAGCATGGAGCCCTTATCCCCCGCCTCCCCTCCCCTGATTCCGGCCCCGACCGCGTCCCCGAACCCGGACCCGGATCCAACCCCATCCCCGACCCACAGCTTTCGTATGGCCGCCGCAAGCGTATAGGATGTGGCCAGGGTATCAGCTCCGGCGAAGGCCCTGTCGCAGAGGAGAACGGCCCTGTCAGCGCCGAGCGCGAGGGCATCCCTCAATGCCGCCTCTACCTGCGGAGGGCCCATGCTCACGACATTGACCATGGGCATGGACCCCATCGGCCCCATCTCACCGGGCTTGAATCTTTCCCTGATCCTCAACGCCTCCTCCAGGGCGTTTAAATCAGGCGGATTGATCGCGCAAGGAACCCCCTCGCGAATGAGCGTGCCCGTGGTCCTGTCGATCTTTACCTCATCCGCCTCGGGCACCTGTTTTATGCATACAACTATGTTCAATCCGGCCAACCCTTCTTCAACCCTTCCTCTGCCCTTCTCTTTCAGCCCTTCAATCCTTCAACCCTTCTTCCTCCGAACCGCTTCCCTTATCACCGCAGGGCCGATTATGGATCGCTGGATCTGGTTGGTGCCTTCATATATCTGGGTAACCTTCGCATCCCGCATTCTCTTCTCGACGGGGTAGTCGCGCATATAGCCATAGCCGCCCAGAATCTGGACTGCGTCGGTCGTAACGCGCATGGCGACGTCAGATGCAAATACCTTGGCCATCGCCGACTCCTTCGAGAACTCCCGCTCGCCGGCGTCGATCATCCTGGCCGTGGCATATGTGAGGGCTCGAGCCGCCTCGACCAGCGTGGCCATATCCGCCAGCATGTGCTCGATCGCCTGGAACTCACCTATAGGCTTGCCGAACTGGACCCGCTCCCTGGCGTAGGCCGCAGCCTCATCGAGCGCCCCCTGGGCGATCCCGACCGCCTGCGCCGCAACGCCCGGCCGCGTCCTGTCGAGCGTCTTCATGACCACGAGGAAGCCCTTGCCCTCACGGTCAAGGAGGTTCTCCTTCGGAATCCGGCAATCCCTGAAGATGAGCTCGCGCGTAGAGGAACACCGGATCCCCATCTTCTTCTCTTTCCTTCCGAATTCGAACCCGGGCGTGCCCTTTTCCACAATGAAGGCGGTGATCCCCCTGACGCCCTTCGACCGATCCACAGTCGCCAGCACGGTGTAAATCTCGGCCTCGCCGCCGCTGGTTATCCACTGTTTCATGCCATTCAGCACATAATAGTCCCCATCGCGCACCGCAGTGGTTTGAATATTCCCGGCGTCGCTCCCGGCCTCGGCCTCGGACTGCGCAAAGGCCGCGAGCTTCCTGCCCGAGGCGATGTCCGGCAGGTACTTTCGCTTCTGCTCCTCGGTGCCAAAAAGCAGGATCGGATAGGCGCCAAGGGCGCTCGACGCGTATGTAGTCGCAACGCCGGCGCAAGCCCTGCTCAGCTCCTCCACGACCAGGCACTGCTCAAACACGCCCCCGCCGAACCCGCCGTATTCCTCCGGCACCCAGACGCCGAAAAGGTCCGATTCGGCGAGAGTCTTCATGATATCCCACGGGAATTCCTCTTTCTCATCAAGTTCGTGCGCCACAGGGGCTATCTTCTCTCTTGCTATCCTCGCAGCGAGATCTTTGATCATCTGCTGCTCTTCGGTAAGGAAATAATTCAAGCCAGCCACTCCTCTACGAAGGGTTTGCATCTAGCTCGCTATCACTGATTTATTACCTGCTCCTAATATGAGCTACTAATGGCAGTCTACCATACCGCCATTCCCCTGTCAATCTCGAGAGCCGCCCCGCCGCCCCGGCTGGCGCGCCCGCCCCCTGATCTGCAGCGCCTTGAGCAGCTCCGCCCCGGCAAGCGGTATCATGGTGGCCCCGAGGACGACCTCCCATTCGCGGCTGGTCAGCGTTACCATGCGGAAGAGCCGGGCGAGCCACGGCACGGTCATCGAAAGCATGATCAGGAGCGCCGACGCCGCAATCGCGCTTATCAAGGGTGGGTTCGTGAATAAAGGCATGTTCCACACGAACCTGCGCTCCGACCGGGCGCCGAGCGCCCTCCAGAGCTCCCCAAAGCCAAGGGTGATAAAGGCCATCGTCCGCGCCGTCTCTACAGGGATGCCGCGCCTGAGCGCCACGGCGAAAGGAACCAGCACCGCGCCGGCGATGAATAGCCCCACGAGCACGAGGCGCGCAGTTATCCGCGGCGTCAGTATCCCCTCCCTCGGGTTTCGCGGAGGCAGCCTCATGATTCCAGGCTCGACCGGCTCCATGCCGAGCGCCAGAGCAGGCAGTCCGTCGGTGACCAGATTCACAAGCAATATCTGCACGGGGGTAAGCGGGCGCGGGAGCCCGCTGATGATGGCTATCAGGAAGAGCAGGAGTTCCCCGATATTGCATGAGAGCAGGTAAATCACGAACTTCCTTATATTCTCGAATATAGTCCTCCCCTGTTCTATGGCCGCCACTATACTGGCAAAATTATCGTCCGTCAGGACCATATCCGAGGCGCCCTTCGCCACATCAGTCCCGGTTATCCCCATGGCGATCCCGATGTCGGCCCTGTGCAATGCGGGGGCATCGTTCACCCCATCACCTGTCATGGCCACCACCTCGCCCCGGGCCTTGAGAGCCTCCACAATGCGGAGCTTATACTCGGGCGATACCCTCGCATAGACGGACACGTCTCCGGCGACCTCCCTGAGCTCATCATCGGACATCCTCTCGAGTTCCGCGCCAGTCAGGATCCTGGCTGACCCGTCCAAAATTCCGAGATCCTCCCCTATAACCTTCGCCGTCAGGGCGTAATCGCCCGTCACTATAACCGGCCTGATCCCGGCCTCCCTGCACTTCCTGACCGCGTCCCTAGCCTCATCCCTCACGGGGTCGATCATCCCTACCATGCCGGCGAAAATGAGCTCCCTTTCAATGGCGTCCGGTTCGAGCCTCTCAGGCAGCTTGCCGCCCGGGAGCTGGAGCTTGTCCAGCGTGCGGTAAGCCATCCCTAATACGCGGAGCCCGGCGCCGGCCATCCTCCTGACGACCTCCAGTATCACAGCCCGCTTCGCCTCGGTGAGCTGCGCCACAGCCTTACCATCCACATATCGGTCACACAGCGAGAGCAGCACATCAGGGGCCCCTTTGGAGAAAACCTGGTATTGCCCATCCACCACGTTGATGGTGGTCATGCGCTTCCGCTGTGAATCGAAGGGTATCTCATGGACGCGCGGCGCCATCCTATCGATCTTATCCCTGGTCATACCCGCCTTGGCCGCCAGGACCACCAGGGCGCCCTCGGTAGGATCGCCCGCGATCTTATAGCGCCAGCCTACGCTACCGCGATCCTTGCCGCAGTCCCTGCTTCCATCCTTACTTCCATCCCTGCTCCCATCCTTGTTCCCATCCCTGCTGCCATCTCCGCCCCCATCCCTTCCCCCTATGTCTCTGTCCTCTACGTCCCTATCCTCTATAAGCGAGGCATCGTTGCACGCGCACCCTATCATCAGCAGAAGCCGCAGGTCGTCCCTGGCGGCGGGGTCAATCCTCCGGCCGTTCTCCAGGAATTCACCGGCGGGCTGGTAGCCCGTCCCGGTAACGTTCACCACAACCCCGCCTGGAAGGTAGATTTCTTTGACCGTCATTTTATTCTCGGTCAGGGTCCCGGTCTTATCCGTACATACAAATGTGGCGCTCCCGAGGGTCTCGACCGCCGGCAACCTCCGTATTATAGCGTTCCTGGCTATCATCCTCTGGACACCGATGGCGAGGACGACGGTTACTATGGCTGGCAACCCCTCGGGGATGGCCGCCACGGCAAGGCTCACGGCGGTCATAAACATCTCAAACGGCCGCTCGCCCCTCAGGAGGCCGAGGATAAAGACAATGGCGCATATCCCCAACGAGGCGCCACCGAGCCACTTGCCAAACCTGCCGAGCTTTCGCTGGAGGGGGGTCTGCTCATCCTCCTCGGTCTCGATCAACCCGGCGATCTTTCCTATCTCGGTCTCCATGCCTGTAGCCGTTACGATGCCCCTGCCACGCCCATACGTCACCGTGGTAGCCAGGTACGTCATATTCACCCTGTCGCCCAGCGTGCTCCCGGCATCCACAACGATCCCGGCGTTCTTCTCCACCGGCATTGACTCGCCGGTGAGGACAGCCTCATCCACGCTCATATTCACGGCCTCGAGCAGCCGCATGTCCGCAGGCACCAGGTCCCCCGCCTGCAATACAACGATATCCCCGGGGACAATGGATGCGGCCGACACCTTCAAGGGCTCGCCGTCCCTGATGACAGTCGCTGTCGGGGCAGCCATCTTCTTGAGGGCTGAGAGAGCCCTCTCAGCCCTTCGCTCTTGTAATAAACCGATTATGGCATTGAGGATGACTATGGCGATGATAACCAGGGCATCCAGCGTCTCCCCCAGTGACACGGAGATCGCAGCGGAGACGATAAGTATGATCACCAGGAAGTCCTTCAGCTGCCCGAGGAGCATGGTAAGCAGCGACCTCGCACGAGCCTCACGGATTTCGTTGGGACCAAACCGCTCCAGCCTGGCCCGGGCCTCTTCGTTCGAAATCCCCCTGGCCGGGTCGGTCCCATAAACACTCAAGACCTCAGAGACTGGTGTGGCGTGTGGAGCTGACCTCAATTGGGAATCCTCTTGCACCGAGACTTCATCCTTCCTTCTTCCTTAAATCATCATTTCTTCCTTAGATCATCATTAGATCGTCATTAGTGGATCATCGTTGGTCTTACTTATACGCCCATATGCCTGACCTCAACAATACGCACACCTATACGTACACCTATGCACCTATACGCGCATCCGCCAGTAATTGAGCAGGTCTGCCAGCGTCTTATCCAGCGGTATCCTGGGCTCCCACCCGGTCCTCGCCCGGAATCTCGTAACATCACCGATCAGGACCGGGACATCAGATGGACGAAGTCTCTCGGGATCCTGGCGGATCTCGATCTTAACCTCGGCCATACCCAGCAGGAATTCGACAACATCACGTATAGTATACGCCTTGCCGCTGGCGATATTGTATACCTCGCCCGGTTCGCCGCGCTCTACGGCAAGTGTATAAGCCTCAACAACATCTCTTACATCGGTAAAGTCCCTTTTCGCCTCCAGGTTTCCAACCCAGAGCACGGGCTCTCGCAGGCCAAGCTCGATCTCGGCAACCTGCTTCGCAAAATTTGAGGTCACAAACACCTCGCCTCGCCTCGGGCCCGTATGGTTAAATGCCCGCGTCCGGATTATCTTGAGGCCATAGCTCCTGTAATATTGATACCCCAAGAAGTCCTGAGCGATCTTGCTTACGGCATAGGGACTCTGGGGCCTCAAGGGGTTGGTTTCCTTTATCGGAACCTCATCCTCAAAGACGAGGCCATATTCCTCAGAGGAGCACGCTATCTGTATCGTTGGATCTATGCCCGCCCTCCGGATCGCCTCAAACAGGTTCAATTCACCGATGATATTATTCATCAATGTATCATAAGGGGCGATCCAGGAAGTGGGCACAAAGCTCTGGGCGGCCAGGTGGAATATGACATCCGGCCTAATCTCGGAAATGGCCCTGTAAACGGCGGACGCATCACAAAGATCGCACTCGACCAGATTTAACCTGTCCATAATATGTTCGACGTTTTCGGTTCTACTCCTCCACCTGAATGTCCCGTAGACTCTGGTTTTGCCATCGGCCAGGAGGTATTCCGCAAGATGGCTCCCGGCAAAACCGGTAATGCCCGTAATAAGCGCCTTTTTCATCCTTCCGCCTCCCTTCCCGAAGGTTGCAGAGCTGACCCTTGCACACCCATACCTCATACCTCCTCCACCCCGGGGGTGGACCCTCACCCGCGCTCGCGGCGCCGGGGCGAAGCTGGAGAAGGGTCGCATCAGCTCAGTCGTTTCGCCTCCTTACCTTGAACCTCGTGTTGATCCCACTCCATATCGCAGGGTCCTCGAGACCCAGCCGCCAGAGGGCGATCCCCGCGAGGTTGTATTTCTCAACCAGGTCAACCTTTGCGAGCAGGCTTTGCGCGTTCTCAAACCAGACGTGGTGGTTGACCCTGAAAGAACGGTACCTGAAGTGCGGCACCATCGCCCTGGAATCCCACTCGATGGAGGGCTTGAATGTAGAGGCTATAACCTGGATCTCGTCATAAGATAAGGTATGGCTCTGGGACTGGTTCCGGCTGGCTTCCGGCCAGTCATAACCGTAAGTGGGGATCGCGAGCATTATCTTCCAGCACGGAATGTACGAGAGCGCATATCTTATAGCCTCCTTTACCCACTCCACCGACGCAATAGGGCCCGGCATGGATTCCTTTCTATGCTCGTCAAACGCCAGTAAGGTAACATAATCGACATGACGCGCGATCTCCCCATAGTCGAAAACCGGGCCCGGAGCCTCCCCTCCGCCCTTCTTTTCCGCCAGTTCCGCCGTCCCGGCCCCTGCTTCGCTGTAACGCTGGGCATCGCCTACCACCGGGATGGCAACCGATACTTGCCTGTTGCTCACCTTTATCGATTTTGAGAGATCCCTGATAAATGAGTAAAAATAATACCTGTCCTCGATGTCAAGGTTATCAAGCCATATCTCGACCTCCCTGGCGCCGCTGCGGGAAGCCGCATCCAATAGACTCCGGACGGCGGCGGCCCTGGCCTTCCGGGTCGCGAGCACATTATGGGCAACCTCAGCAGCAGGAAGGCCCTCCTGCCCAAAGCGCACAGCGATAGATAACTCAGCCTTCCCCGCCTTCCATACATTCCCCGCGTCCCTCGAGGCCGGTGCAAAAAGCTCAGGCTGGATATCTCCGTGAACTCTGCCCTCCGAATCCACAAGGAACCAGCAATATGCAAGGAGGGTCAGTAGGTCATGACGAACACCTCGGGTGCAGGCATCCTGCCCGTTAGATGTGCCGGCATCCTCCCGGTAGTAGCCTTTTACGCTGCGAAACGGGATGACGAGCCTCTGCGATTTATAAAGATAGGAATCCTCCTTCAATCTGTTCGCGTGGATCAAGAGCTCAACCGGGGCATTATACTTCCTGGCCACGTCGTAAAGGCGTTCCCGCTCCCCGACCACGTGCGTTATCCGCTTGTGAGCGTATGGGCTCATCAGGACGGAAAAGACCTCCGACCCGGCGATCCCGTCAATCCTCAACCGGTGGGCACGCTGGAATTCCCGAACAGCTTCCTTTGTTAGAATGCCAAATCTGCCGTCGGCGTCCCCGGCTTCAAAGCCGAGCTCATTCAACCGCTCCTGGAGGACCTTCACATCATCGCCATGCATGCCCTGCCGCAACACCCGCCGGCCGATCATGGCGCGGCGACCCCCCTGACCATCGAAGACCATTCCGTCCACTCCCTTAACCCCTAGCGTAAGTCACATTTCATTCTATTCCCGCGGAATTCTTCTGGTTACAAGGGTGATAACGCGCCCCAGGAATCGTATGACCTCTTCTACAACCTGTACAAGCTGCATAAGCCTGGATGCCCCCCTGAGTATGCTGAGTATGGGTCCCATGGGCCCGGGCTTCGGCCCAGGTTCGGCTTCAGGTCTGGGTTCGGGAGCGGAGCCCGGGCCGCCAGCCGCGCCATACTCGGGGCGCGAAGAGGGAGCCGCAGCCGTGAGAAGGGCCAGCTCGCGGCGCTCGGTGACAACCACTGCGATCGTGATGCTCAAGGTCTCCCGGATTCTTGATCCCCCGGGATCATACTGGGAATCCACACTGGTCACATGCACCCGGACCGCGGCCTGCATCCCGGGCCGCGCGCCCTTAGCCGTTATGAACCTGACGAGCTTCCTGGAGACCTCCTCATGGCATTCGACATTGCATTCGCCGTCACCGCCTGCGACCTGCTGGTTCGCCAGGTCCGCACGGTCCGTCCAGCACGTCCGGTCCGTCCGGCCCGCATAACTTGTCTGATCCGCATGACCCCCATGACACGCACGGCCTACATGGCCTGCATGGCCACTATAGCCCACATAGTAAAATCCCACGCGCAGCAACCCCCTGACGAGCACCTCCTCGAACATCACCTCGGTCTCGATATCCGTCATCTCAGCGGAAACGCTCGTCAATCTTGTGCACCTGCGCCTGAGGCGGGCCTCGACCCTATAGATATACTCATTCGAAGCCTCCGCCACCACCGCATCGACCCTCGCCTCAACCGTTTGGGCGCCCACTATTTCTACCCATTCTGCCCCACATTCATCCCCGTCCCCGGCAGCGCGCGCGAGAAGGTTGATCCCGGCCACCGCGACCACCCTGACCCGGGCGTCGAGTTCAACGCGCACATCCAGCTTTATAGCGCCGGAATCCACCTGCCACGATACGTTCGACACCTCCATGCGCCCCTCACACCTGACGCAACCGGAGCTTGTCCTCGCCCCAGGGGCTAGCCCATCCGCATGCGCCCCCGCGCCGGGCGGGCCAAAAGACGGGCCGGGAGGCGCTGGGGCGAGCAGGCTGAATCCTACATCGTCTCGCAAGTCATGGCGCTTTATATTCCCATCATCCACGTACAATACGCTCACTAGAAGCCGGCCCGAGGCCACGATCCCCTCTATGATTCCCTCCCCGGCCATTTCAAAGGACGGATCGGCCACGGACACGGAGACTGATTCAATGATGCTGGCCGGCCTGGCCAGGTGAATGGCGGCCACAACCCTTCCTGTGACAGCTGTTTCAACCAAGGGCCGCCTCGCCATAATAGAATAGCGCGCGAAGTGCGGCCCGGGACATGAACATAGCCCGGGGTATCCATGCTCCGGTCCGGGTCCGGAAAGGAGTGAAGGCGTGATGCTTGCATCCTCCACCTGGTAGATGAGGAAGCGAATATGCGTCCTCTGGTAAATCCCCCTCTTTCCTGGATCGAAGGCGAAGTTCACGTAGATAATCCCCGCCTCGCCCTCTATGGAGACCCCGCGGGCACCTGGAGGGACCGGGCCCGGAGGGTCCAAGTGACCGCCTGCGACAGGGACAGCGGCAGGGGCAGGTGGTGGCAACAGGAGGCTGAGCGGCAGCCTGTGCTCTTCGAAGCCCAGCACGCCGCCACGCCGGGTGCAGAACACCTTGCATACGAGCAGGCCCTCAGCTATGATGCCGCTGCCGGCGCCGCCGGTGGATAAAAAAGAGAGGTTGCTGACCGCCGCCTCAACGGCAAGCACCTCTTCGGCATCATACTCGAGGGTATACGTCTTATCGTCTACAATCTCACCGGCCCAGCGTCCTGCGATCCTGCTAACCAGGATTATATCGCGCATGTTCATCAGCTCACGCAGCCACCTTCCACCCACGCTTCCCCCGTGCCCCTCCGCATGCTTTCCGTATGATACCAGCCGCGGTCGCTCCTCCCGCTCGCCTCTTTATCGTCGTCCTCTCTATACTCACCCCCTCTACAATTTATATGTCATACGTGCTCATGTATGGCTGGATGCGCGAGCTGTCGTGAGACAATTTGCCTCACCGGGTCATCACTGCCGGGTCTACCGGGTCATCATTGCAGCGTGATATGCCTCGAGGGTGACCTGGGCCGCCCGCTCCCAGGTGAACCTTTCACAGACAATATCAGCCAGGGCCCTGCGGGGTGGACTCTCATAAGCAGTCAGAACCGCCTCCCTTATAGAGCCAATATCAGCCGGGTCGCAATACCAGGCGAGCCCGCCGAAGTACTCACGCGCCGTCCCGCGATCTGTAGAAACGATATTGCACCCCGCCACCGCAGCCTCCAGGCTCGCAAGACCGGGTGTATCATACCAGCTCGCGAGGACGTGAACTTTTGCAGCCTTATATGCCGAAGCCAGGCGAGAATGGGGCATGTGGGTAATGAACCTGACACGGGGTCCCGCGTGGCTCTTGCAGAGCTCGAGATAAAAAGGGTCATTTACTGACCCTATAAAAAACAAGGGTATATCTACCCCATGGAGCGCTTTCACAACGGCCAGCTGGTTCTTGCGCGGCGATATCCTCCCTACGCATAGTATGATATTATCTACGCCGTATTCCGCGATGAACTCGTCAGCCCTGGCTTCACCGAATCTTGGATCAGCGCCGTTCGGGATGATACGGTAAGGCCGGTCGATACCGAAATCCTTTTTTATAAGCTCCATCTCCCTCGCAGCGTTGGGAAGCAGCAGGCTCGCCTTTCTCAGAGTCTCGGCGCGATATGCGTTGTCGCGCCTCCACCATTTCAAAAGCTCAGCGGCGTGCCTGGTTTCCTCCCTCTCAAAATACTCCTCCATATTCCAGTATATTGTCGATATCACTACAGCCTTGCCTTGAGCCACCGCATTATCGCATTGCGCCCTGGTTTCAGCTATCCTGGTTATATTGAAAAGGTGTACGAGGTCATGCCCATCCAGGCACGGGTGGAGCTCGCTCGAATAATCAACATGAACGCCGAGTCGCTGGAGGTGCTGCCTGGTTTCGAAGAGCTGTACGGTATCCCCGGCTGGTAGCGTCAGTATATCCGGCCGGCTTTGAAACAATACCCTCACTCTGCGCCCACCCTCCCTTCTCCCTCCTCTCTCCCTTCCACTCCCTCCCCCTCCTGGAATGGCCACCTGGAGCATAGCAGTGCCGCCCGGCGCCTAGGCCGGGGGCACTGCCACGGTTATCTGAGCCTTCTCGGTTACCTTTACGTCAATCCTCACTATGACCTTCTCGGTGAAGGCCCCGGTTGCAGGGTCAAACTCCCACACCACATTCTCTATAAACGAGTGATCCTGCTGGTCCATGCCCTCCCGGACGGGACGATCAGGATTTATCGGCGTGACCTCTACCATCTCGCTAAACGGCAGCAGCTCATTGAGGTGGTGGACCAGGTCGTCCGTCCCGACATAGAATATCTGCTTCTGAACGGTTCCCTGGACAATTACCTTGCCGTTCTTTACTATCGAAACCACGTCTATGACTTTGGCCACTACATCCACTATCTTTACCGCTGCTATAGTCTTCGTTTCCTCTAGCAGTTTCTGTTTGCTCCCGTGCCCGATAACGAGGTCGGTAGCGATCTGAATCCCGTACGGGTCGAGGACGATAGGAATCTGTTCGGTCTCCGTGACTTTCACGTCGAGCAGGATGATGATCTTCTGGACAAGCTGGCCTGTAGCTGGGTCGAACTCCCAGATCAGATTCTCAACCACCGAATGATCCTGCGCGTTCATCCCCTCGCGCACAGGGAAGTTCGGATCCAGAGGCGCGACCTCAACAAGCTCACTGAAGTCCAGGTCTTCGGCGAGATGATGCACAAGATCGTCTGTACCAACATAGAATACCTGCTTATGCACGGTCCCCTGGACAATCACCTTGCCGTTCTTTACAATCAGCTTCATATTTGTGAGCCTGGCGGTTATATCCGTGACCTTGATCGCTGCCAGAATCTTTCGTTCCTCTATGAACTTCTGCTTGACACTGTGCCCTATAACCACCTGCGCCTTGATCCACTGGCCATACGGGTCCAAGGCCACAGGCAGCTGTTCCGTCTGCGTGACCTTCACCTCGAGCCGGACGATTATCTTCTGGGTCAGCATCCCTACAGCGGGATCAAACTCCCACACGATATTCTCGATGACAGAGAAGTCCTGCTCGTTCATCCCCTCTCTCGCGGGGAGGGCCGGGTTCAGAGGGACAATCTCCACCAACTCGCTGAAATCTATATCCTCGGCCAGGTGATGCTCGAGATCATCAGTCCCTATGTAGTATATCTGCTTATGTACGGTCCCTTGGACAATCACCTTGCCATTTTTCACATATGACCGTATATTCCGGAGCGTGGCAACGATATCCACTATTTTTATAGCGGTGAGCGGCTTGGTCTCCTCCAGGAGAACCTGCCTGGTCCCATGCCCGATGACCCTCTCAACCTTTATGGTTGTCGTTTCCCCCACAATCTGATTAATGTCGATCATATCCAATCCTCCTTTCACAGCTGTATCCCTTTTTATGCCATCCATATCCTCTATGGCATTCATGGCTCCATCGCGTTTATCGATGAAGCTCACGCTCTTTACCGCACTCCCCCTCTCGCGGCTGGAAGATCGCATCCCACCCACCTTTCCCGTTTCTTGCCCTTGATGCCCTACTCCCCCTTGCTCTATTGGTCTATCACTCTCACCATCACCGTTGGAACTGCATAAGAAGGCCGCCCCGGCATCCCCCATGTTTTTGTTGTGATCTGCGTTATATCCAGCTGTGGTGTATCCGGAATTAGAACCGGGACCGGAATCTGGGACGGAAGCATGGGAAATAGAAGCAGGAGTGGAAGTGGAACTAAAAGTAGAAGTAGAGACAGGTGAAACAGAAGCAATTGAACTGTAGGACGTATGAGACGTATGAGAAGAATCAGTAGAGACAGAAGCTGAGGCAGGACCAGAAATATGAGAATAAGAAGGGGCATAAGTAGAGGCACGCGAGGTAGAAAAGGAGGCACTGCGCGAGTGAAACCAGATGCGCCTCCCCTGTGGGGTCGCTCGCATGGTTTCCCCCTCTACATCTTCCATAGCCTCGCCAATCCCATCTTGCTGGGGCGCGACCCCTTCCTGCCCGGTCTTATCCTGCTGGGGAACAGCAAGAAGCCCTATCGCCGCCATCCCCCGGCCCTTCTCCCTGCCCCATGCCAGGCGCCTGGATAGAACCAAAAGGATAAGGAGGAGCCCGATCCCGGCTGCGGATATCGCCGGTAGCAACATTATCAGTTTTGTCAGTGCTGAGAGCTCCAAGGCTTCCCCCTCCGTTTCTTCTGTATATAATATGGAGGTCGGCCCTGATATGTGAAGAGATGCACCACCCGAGATGGGTCCCGGGAGGAGCGAAAACTCATGCGCGCTAACTCAATACTGGTCAAGTTAACATAACTTAAATATGACTTGAAATATGACTTGATACTAATAAATGCCTAATACTTAACAAATAATTAATCGAAGCTAATAATTGAAGCTCACATCGGTTACCACTGAGACGGGGACAGGATGCGGGATGCCATCATCCACCACATCAAGCTCCAGCGTTATCCTGGAGACGCTACGCACCCTGGGCCCGGTGACATCCGTAACCACGTTGAACTCCGCCGGGGTCGGCACTCCACCCCTATCAACGAGCGCGCGCACACGGACCGTGGTGGCAGTGACCCCAGGGCCCTCGACCTTTACCACGACCTGAAATACTTGGAATTCCGTGTGTTCGATCACGCCCTCGATGATAACGAGCTGGTGAATCTGAAGCCCCCCGGGAAGGAGCTTTGCGATTACATTCTCGATCCGGACATTGACGACCACGGGGGTCTCCGGGGTTATGCTCGACGATTCAATGATAAAGCTAAATGGCACATCCTCCACCTGGTGGTGGACGATGTTATCCGCCCCGACAAAGAAGATCTGCTTGTGAACCGTCCCCTGCACCAGGACCTTCCCCGTCATAGGCGTCGTTACGAGATTTATGATGCTGGCATCTATGTTCTTGATCTTTATGGCCTCCACGGGCAGGGCGAAGGTGCTTTCCACCAGGGCTTGCTTGCTTATGCGAGTTATGACGGGGATCATAATCCTTTCGAACTCCATAATGATAGGCAGGATACGCGGGATCACGATTTCAGCCATGACCTGCGCCATGCCCTCGCCTATAACCTGCTGCACCTTGAGCAGGGGGCCATAGGGGTCTATGGCGACCGGGAGCTGGGTGGTCTCAGTAACCGTCACCCGGAGGTCGGCAACGAGCTTCTCGGGGAGGAGGATGCCCGTCTGATCGGGGTTGAAGATTACGGCGCGGATCACAGGCTCGATGAAAACATTGGCCCCGGGAATGGCGCCTGGTATCTCCACAAAATCGTTAAACGGGATGCGGGCCACCTGGGTATACTCCAGGTCATCCTCACCTATATAGACGATATTCTTGACTATCGCGCCCTGAATTATCACCTTGCCCTCTATTATCCGCGCCCGCAGATCCTCCACCGAGGCGCTTATATCACGTATCTTGATCGCCGGCCTGTCAAGGGTGACCGTGGTCTCTTCAATAATCTCGCTCGTCGCCTGCCCGATAACCCTCTCGGTCTTGATAAAGGGGCCGCTCCCGAGCGCCATGGCCACCTGGCCGGTCTCGGTGACCTTCACGAAGATATCTACCAGGACCTCTTCAAATAGGATCGTGCCCGTGGGATCGAGGGAAAATGATATGTCCCTGATGGTTGGGTGGACCTGGACGTTCATCCCTGGCTGGGCCCCTGCCACCGGCACGGCAACCGTAAAGGGGAGATCCGCCGCCTGGTGGCGGTTTGCGTCATCCGTCCCCACGTAGAATATCTGCTTGTGGATGGTTCCTGTCACGAGCACCTGCCCGGGGCTTACATCCACGCTGATATCCTGGACGGTGGCGCGGATCTCAGCTATCTTGATCGCAGGAAAGGCCATGGTGATATCCTGGGCCTCCAGGACCTGGACAGTCTCCTCTCCGACAACCATGTCCGCCAGGATCCAGATACCGTAGGGATCCTCAGCGATGTTGAGCTGCACGAGGTCCGTGACCTTTACGAATACATCGAGGATAACCTTCTGACGGAGCTCCTCACCGGTGGGGCTCAACTCCGCAATAATGTTGAATATCTCAGGCCGCACCTGCGCCAGCATTCCAGGGCGAGCCCCGGGAATCTCCACCATTGCGGTGAATTTCATCGTCTCCGGAAAGTGGTGGACTATATTGTCCTCGCCAACGTAAAACACCTGCTTGTGCACATTCCCCTGGACTATGATCTTATCAGGGATTATCTCGTAGGTAACATTTTGCGTCGTGGCCCTAATCTCTTTTATGGCAATAGCGCGCATCGGAAGCATCGCCTCTAGTTCCTGCGCGCTTCTACTCCTCACCTCGCCAGCCATATCTAGCTCTCCCTCCCCGGCCTTCCCTATCTTCCCTATACTCCCTATATTCCCCATCTTCCCCATCAATGCTAATCTATCTTATGCAGGCCCTCCCCATAATGATCTTGGCGGCCCGCTCCCAAGTATGCCCATCCAGCACCCTCCGGCTCGCCGCAAGGCCCCTGGCCCTTGCCTCATCCCGGTGTTCGTACACGTGTCGCATCGCGGCCCGCAGGGCGGCTACATCGGGCTCGGCCCAAAATGGCGTCCCCGCAGTGACAAAATCCCCGACCCTGTTCTCGGGGAACCCGGCCACCCTCGCACCTATAAGATAGGCGGTCCCTGGGGTGCAATAATCCAGGCATGGACCATAATTCACGGTGATCACCGGCAGGCCGCACGCCATGGCCTCCAGGACCGGCAGGCCAAAACCCTCAGCCCTGTATGGCTGCACATAGCAGTTGCATGCCGTATAGATGCCGGGCATGGCATCGGGAGGGACATCCTGGTAAGTATAGAGCACCTCAGGGCTGCCCGGGCGCCTCGAAACCTGCTCTACCTGCCCGGTTACCGGTCCATAAAAATTATCCTTCACCACGAGGCATACGTCATCCGTCGATCGAAACTCCTCCGCATAGGCGGCGAGCAGGATATCAAACCCCTTCCTGTTCGTAGCCGCCCCGCCCACGAAGAGGAACCTGAAACCCCTGGCGGTCGTGAGGGGCGCTGGCGCCGCCCCTGGGTTGAAGAGCCCCGGGTCCACGCCGCACGGGATGACGGCGACCCTCTGGGGCGGTATGCCGCTTCGCACATAAGCGTCCCGTACAAAGGTAGAATACGCCCATATCTCGTCGACACCGGCCTTGATGGGCCCCACCCAAGCGACGGGTATGTATCCATACTCCCACGGCTGCATAACGGCGAAGCTTGAGCCAGCCGGCAGGGTGGGCCGGGTGAAGTCCGGCGGCCAAAAATGCCGGACGTAGAGCACACGACCGCCCGCCGCCCTCAACGGCCTATAAGGCGTGTGACTTATGGCCCTACGCAACGGCTCGAAACGCGGGGCGAGGTGCCACTGCGGCAGGTGCGCCGGGGCGTCGCGCGCTATGAGCCTGACATCCGCCCCGCAGGATATCAGCGCGAGAACGAGTTCCCTGTTGACATGGGAGAAGCTATGCGATGAGAAGAAAGAGCCCTCCCATATAATGGACGTCACAACGGCCGCCCCACGGTGGCGGTTGGTTGCCATATGCATGGTGTATGTCGCCTTCTTTCCGCGTTCGATCGTATGATCATAATACAATACAGCCTGCAGCCCACTGATCGTATATCGCCGATGCATCACTACCTTCGTCCGATTCGGTCACGCACGTCCAATTCGGTCATGCACTACCCGTTTTTCTCTGTATATATTCCTGTATTACCTCCGGGTGCGGCCGTGTGAAAGGCCTCAAAGGGCGGTCGTCGAGGATCGTGTCAGGATTCATGCCTGCATAGGCATCCTCCCCGCGGCCCTCCAGCTTGGCGTACTTGACCCACCGCTGGAAGACCTCCCGCTGGGGCTTCACATACCCATAATGAACAAAAAACAGGCCGGAATCTCTCACCCTGGGCCCTGTCCCCACAAGCTTCTCATGCACCGCCCCAACCCAGCTCAGGTCGGGCGTCCTCCGCACCAGGAGGTTCCGGATGTAAAGCGGGTCTCGATCGCTCGTGTTCTGGACGTGAAAATAATCCTTCATTAGGTGATAAAACCAGCAAGTATACACGTCCACTCCCGGGTCCTTGATGAGACGGGGTAGAACTGTGTTAATATCGTCGTAAAATACCATATCCGCATCCATTGGCATGAGCCACTCCCCCGCCGCCTTTTCCAGAGCGAGGTTCCTATTGACGGAGTAATCCTCGCTCTTGCAAAAAAACAGCTTGACCTTATCTATGCTCCTTGCGATCTCCACCGTCCCATCCGTCGAATAGCCATCAACCACGATTACCTCGTCCACAACGTTGTATATAGACCTTATCGAGAAGGGGAAATACTCTCGCTCATTCTTCACTATATACATGGCGCTCACTCTGGGTGTAGCCATACTCCCACCCCCCGTATACCACCTCTGCTACCTCTCGTATGTTACCTCTCACGCCTCTGTTACCTCGGCACACCTCTGCGCCCGAACCTGTTTACAACCCGCTCCCACATCCACTCCGGGACGCCCGGCGACCATGTAACCGGTGCCCATACAGTGGGGGATGCGCCCGGCACCCCTCCCTCCAAAGTCCCGGGGGCGTGACCAGCAATACTATTCAGCACTGCGGATTCCCCCGGTATAAACCTGATAGGGGCCTGGGCCGGGGTCGGGGCTGGCGCGTAGCGAGCCGCCCTGGCGGCGCCCCAGTAAACCTCCACGTGCTTTCTCGCCACCTCTTCCCAGCTGTTGGCCTTTAGATACGTAGTCATGCGTGAAATCAGCTCCTCCTGCCTGTCATGGGAGGTTAGGATCTCCTGAACTGCCCCGGCTATATACGCCGGGTCGGCCGAGGGTATCTTGTAAACCTCCCCCTGCAGGTCGGCAAAATAGGGAACATCTGTAGTTATGATCGGTCGCCTGGCTCCCATGAGAACCCTCACCGCCGATGACGTCCCGATAAACCCGACATTCCTGTAAGGAAGGACGTTGACATCCATGGCGTGCAGGTAGCTTACAACCTCCTCGAGCGGCTTGTAATCCGGCCTTAGGATAATCCCTTCTCCAAGGCCCCTCGCTGCCATCTCGGAGCCGATCTCGGATGCAGAGGACTCGGCAAAAAACGGGGATGATCCGAATATAAAGCAGACAAGCCCGGGGTAATCACGCCTCAAGAGCTTTGTGGCGGCCGCAAGCTCAAAAATGCCCTTCGAGGGAAGCACAAACCCAAAGAACCCTATTGCAGGGCTGTTGCCTATGCCGAGCGACCGGCGGGTCGCGTCCCTGTCGCCCAGGGGGTATTCCTTGCAGCCCATCGGGATAACCCTCACCCTCTCTGCTGCGGCGCCCAGCCTGACAAACTCCCCGGCCAGCTGGCTGGAGTGGACGATGATAACGTCGGCGCAGCTTCTTATCAACTCATTCCTTTCCTGGGCCTGAGCCATAAAATCATGCATGGTTATAATCACCGGGACGCCCCAGCTCCTCGCCGTCGCAATGAGAAACCTGAGGGCCGGGGTGGTGTAAAGACCATACTCGTGCTGGATGTGGACGCCCCCCGGCCCCTGGTCTGGTCTTAGATCATACGGCCGCAAATCGCAACGGGATACTCTGACCTGGCACTCGCGGCCCGCAACAAACGCGAGGGCTTCGACGAGGGCCTTCGAGTACTCAGCGACGCCGCACTTCGCCCCCCATGATGGGACAATCATGTTAATAGTGATTTTTCGTCCCCCAGTATCACCCGCTACCATAGGCATTACTCCTTGTATACTTCGGCTCTTACCGGAGCTCTTACCGGATGCATTACCCATTACTGCTCATTACTACTCATTACTCTTCCTGCCGTCACCTTTCGCTTCTGCAGGATAGAATCATAGAGTTTGAGATGCCTCCGGGCTATATTGGGCCAGCTATTTCGCTCCACATACTCCCCCGCCTGCGAAACCAGCCTGTCGCGCAAGGTCCTGTCCCCGAGAAGCAGCTTCACGGCTCGCACAATATTGCCGGGATCAGGATCCCGGATCTTGTATATCTCTCCATCAAGATCCGAGAAGAACGGGACATCCGTCGCGATGACGGGCTTTCTCGCGGCCATGAGCGTGCGCACGGCCGCGGAGGTGCCTATAAAACCCCTGTCATAATAGGGCAGAATGTTGATATCCATGGCATGAAGCAGCTGGACGACCTCTTCTTCGGGGAGGTATTCCTTTCTGAGTATTACGCCCTCCCACAGGCCCAGTCGTGTGAATTCGGATTCAACCTCTGCAAGATAGCGCTTTGAACTTGTATATGGCGCAAGCGACGAGAATATGAAGCATTGCATCTCTGGAAAGTCCCGCCTGAGCTCCTTGAATGCCATGGCGAGCTCAATGATGCCCTTCTGCGGGAGCATGAAGCCAAAAAAGCCGATGGCAGGCCCGGGCCCGAGGCCCAGGGCTGCCCTCACATCTTGTTCATCCTTCAGCTTATAGGACGGGCACCCCATAGGGATTACATGAACCCTCTCCCCATCCCTCGATGTCAACCTCATCAAGAGCTCGCGCGCAAGCTGCTGGGAGTGAACGATTATATCCGGAAAGCCCTGAATTATGAACCTGTTATAGTTGACCAGGCCGGGCGTAAAGTCGTGCATGGTCGCTACAGCGCTCACCCCCGCCTGCGCGAGCCGCTCAACAGTCTTGGCCAGGAGCCCGATGTCGTAAAGGACATACTCGAACTGGAAATGCGCCAGGGTCAACTCTTGCTCGATGATGCGAGTTGCCGCCTCAACCCCGCAGCTCGGGATCAGCCTGACATACCCCCCCAGGTTCTCGAGCTCGCCTGCAAGTGCCCTCGAATATTCAGATATCCCGCACCGTTTCCCGAGGGACGGCACTACCATGCCGACCCTCATCATGGTCTCCCTCCGGTGCTCCTGATATCCCGGCTTTTGATATCCCATCCCCGCATCCCACCTTCATTGTTGCCCCTGGATTTCGAGGAGCCTCTCATACATCTTCCCGGTGGAACTATCCCAGCTGAACCTCTCCCTCACATACCCACTCGCCCTCATCCCAACAGCCCTCGCCGCATCCCGGTTTTCATAGACCTGCCGCATCAGCCTCTTGAGATGAGCCACGCTGGGCCGGGCCCAGTACGCCCCGTCATAGACTGCGTCATTGGCGATCCCGAAACGGGGTATCGGCTCCAGCCCCTCGATGTCTACGAGGTAGCTATTGTCAGCATTCATGAAGTCGAGGTGCGCGGACCACCTGGTGCTTATAACCGGTAAGCCGCAAGCCATGGCTTCCATAGCCGGCATGTTCCAGCCCTCCCCCCTCGTGGGGAGCACAAAGCAGTCCGCCGCCGCATACAGTTGCGGGACGGCAGCCGGGGGCAGGATGGAAGCCATGACTATAATCGGTGGGCCGCTTGACCCCACCTGCGCCCTGAGGTTGTCAACCTCGCCCTTGATCTTAACCCCATTAGGGTCATAGCTGCTGTTATCGTGGACCTTCAGGATGAGACACACATCCTCGTCCGCGCGAAACTCCTCCAAGAAGGCCCTTATGAGCAGGTCATAACCCTTGCGCGGGATCCACTCGAATACTGATAGAAAGGCGAAGCCCCGCCTCCCCGGGATGTAGAGGGGAGGCACGCCGGGCCGGAAGCGGTCGGCGTCCACCCCAAGATGCATGACCCTGACCTTTTCCGCCGGCATGCCGCTGGCTGTAAATGTGTGGTAATTAAAGGTCGAGGGCACCCATATTTCATTCATCATATTGCACCTTCCCACCCAGCTCGCCGGGATGCGGTCGCTTTCGAGCATGGTGAGCCCGATGCTGTAACTCCCGGGGGTCGGGGAGAAGAAGGCACCGATGAATACAAAGAGGCTCACAGGGTTCACCATTGTCCCCGAATTATTTATCATTCGCGAGAATAGCTCCTCCTCTCGCGGATCAAGCCCCACGCTAGTGACCCCGAGTCGCTTTGGTATGAGCCTGATATTCACCCCGCGCCTGTGCAGGTTTAAGAGAATATTCCGATTCACCTCTGCATACCCTACAGCCTCAAAGACAGGACCGATATCTATGAGATTCAAGCGAACCACCCCAGCTACATATGCGTCCCATATATGTATGGCCAGTACGGGTATATCCACCCGATTTTTACGATATATTATGCTATTATGCACGGCCGGTGTACCTGGTTAAGGATGCCCTGCCGAGTCGCTCCAACTTTGAAAGTCATCCTGCGGGGATTCCTGGAATACATAATTAAGGGGATTTCAGAGGGGCTCACCGATCAACCGGGCGGGGTTGAGCAACCAATTGAGCATCGGTTGAGCAATCGTGGGGTTAAACCAGATTAGACCCCCATGCGCTGGTGCAGCGCCACAGAGAATGAAAATGAGATCGAATCTCTAATTGAAAATAGTTGGGTTATCTCCGGGGTAATTGCAGGTTGGTTGCAGGTGAAAAAGCTCGCGTAGAGGTCCGGACTAATGGGAGGGCTTAATATGCGGAAGCTGGTTGTGGTCTTCGTTCTCAGGGAGGCTATCTACTCTCTCGCAGCCCTGGTGGGAATGGCCGTCCTCGTCGGGCTCCTGGCTGCTGAGACCGTTATAAGGGTGCTCGGGCCCGCGACAAGTCCTGTCACTGGAAAGATCATCGTGATCGACCCGGGCCACGGGGGCATCGACCCGGGCGCCAATGATGCACAGGGAGTCAAGGAAAAGGATATCGTCCTGGCCATAGCCTCGGAGCTCCGGACCCTACTGGGAACGGTAAAGGCGATCCCGATCCAGACCAGGCTGGGTGACTGGGACCTGAGCGATATCTACCCTGACGAGCGAACGAGGCACCGGCAAGACCTCATGGCCAGGGTCCACATAGCCCATAAAAGTCAGGCCGATGCCCTCGTCAGCATACATGTCAATAAGTCGAGGTCAGCGAGCGCCTCGGGCGCCGTGACATTTTACAACCCCAATCAGCCTGAGAGCAAGCGCCTCGCCGCCGCGCTCCAGCGCAGGCTCAGGGAGCTCCAGCCGGAAACCGCGGGCTGGATCCTGCCCGGGGATTACTACATCCTCCGCGAGTCGAAGGTGCCCACCGTCATCGTAGAGGTCGGCTTCATCTCCAACCCCGAGGAGAAGAGGCTCCTCCTCACCGGTGAATACCGCCAGAAGCTCGCGCAGGCTATATTCGAGGGATTGTGCGACTTCTTTAGGGGCTCCCCTCTCTCTCCTTCTAACCAGGACCCCGTCCCCCTCACCAGGTCCCGATGAAGAGCTGGGTGAACATCTTACCGTAAGGCCCTCCATTTACAATCCCGATCCCCACGCGATTATACGAAGGATTGAGGATATTCGCCCTGTGGCCTTCGCTGCTCATCAAGGCGCTGTGGGCCTGAGCCACGGTCGGGGCCCCGGCGATGTTCTCTCCTGCAGCCCTGTAGCTTATTCCCGCCCGCTTCAACATGTCAAAGGGCGAGCCATATGTGGGGGAATAATGGCTGAAGTAATTGCGCGCGATCATATCCGCGCTCTTCTGTCGCGCAAGCTCAACAAGCCTCATGTCGACCTGGAGGGGCGCAAGGCCCGCCCTTGACCGCTCCTGGTTTATAAGATCGAGCATCTGCTGCTCATCAGCGGTCAGCCCACCCTGAGGCGGCTGAGGTTGTGGTTGTGGCTGGGGCTGCGGTTGGGGCTGGGGCTGCGGTTGGGGCTGGGGCTGCGGCGCAGGGTTCGTTGGCCTGTAAATATAGTAGTAGGTCCCACCGCTCCCACTCCAGTGCCAGGTATTACCCGACGTGCTGTAGTAATTTCCGGGCCTGTAAGTATAGACATAGGTGGCCCCTGACCCGGAGCTGCTCGAAGAGTAGCCAGAGTAGCCCTGGTATGTAGTCCCTCCGCTGGAGTAGTATGTGGCCGCGAATACGCTAGCCGGAATCAAGAGAAAAACAACCATGAATATGAGGACAAGAGCCTGTAAAGTAACGTTCTTCCGCCTTTGCATAACGCTTACTTCCCCTTTCGGTGAAATGAATTACGTGATGAATACACGAGATTGGAGAGGGTCGCCTCTTTATGTTAACTAACTCGGCCAGCTATTTCAACACACTATTCCAGGGAACCTAAGAAGATCGAGGCATGGGAGGAATATCCTTGGCAGGATGGAAATAAAAAAATAAAGCTGGCCGGCTGGCCAGCGCATGTCTCGTAGATATGAACTAGATATGAAGAACTAGAATATGGACTTTAGAAGAACTCGACTTCTAGGAGCCTCATGACATCCTGTATACGGTTACAGACCGTGACCTGATCAGAACCTGCGAATAGCAGCCCGACAGCGTAGTTATCGGCATCGAGGACGAGCGACCCGCTATCACCACCTTGCGCCATGGGCCCTGCGAGAATCTGGCCTTCGAATTCGGCGAAGGATTGGTCGCCGTAGCCTACACGAATGGTCGCATCCAGGGCCTGGACTTGGGATGTATTGAGACCCGTGGTCCTGCCGCTCTTCTTCACGGACATCCCGAGCTCCGCCTCCTTGACCCCCGCGACCCTCCCCACCTCCAGGATATCCGGGATCACCAGGTCATCGGAAAGCGGCTTTGCGACAGCTGCGTCTACGAGATTGGTCTTGCCTGTTTCCTTGAATAGCTTTATGCTGTAGCCCGGCCTGAACTGCGCCATCCGGTAGTTCAGAACCTTCTCAAAGATCTGGGCGATGGGGCAGGTCGACGACCCCAGGCCCTTATGTATAGGCACAAACCTCTCCAGCGTGCCGATCTGGTCATCGCCGACCGTTCCGCCGTCGTAGGGGCCCGGCTGGAGCACAGGATCGCCGATCTTGGCCCTCCCATCCGCACCGTCCGTGGCATTGGCCAGGACGTGGTTGTTCGAGAGGATGAGGGGTTTACCCGTCCCCTTGTCCTTTACCAGGGCCCCAAATGTCCCGGCTGTCACCCGGTAATGAGCTATGCTCACCCCCGGCTGGGCCGGCCGCACCTTGTAGGTTCTCCCCAGGAACAAGAACCTGATATCGCCTACCTCGATAACGTCTGTGGGTACACCTTCTATCTCCGGGGGCACGAGATGGCCGGGTTTGACCTCGAGGCTCGGCAGTTTCCTTGTCACGAGAACTACAATGCACTCGTCACCGGCCCTCATACCCTTGACCTTCTTATAGCCCCTGGCGACCCCCACGACATTATCAAGACGCATGAGATAATCTCGGTGTATATTTAAGGCTTGCTTAACCCTAATAGTCCTATCCACAATTCACCACTCCCCTTGGCACTATCCGCCTTTTAATCCTGATCCTTGGCTGATTTATGTATATTCCTCGAGAGGAGGAGTGGTGAATTGCGCAGACCGCCTACCTCGATGGCCAGGTCCAGATGAGAAGGGTCGGCAGGAGCCTGTTGAGGAAAGGCTGAATGATGGTCAAGAAAATCGAGAGGGCCGCGACGGGGTCCAGCTTCACCCCGAAGAACGAGGCCCGCTCGGGCACGGTGATCTTCAAGAAGTTGATCAGCATGATGAGAGCGAGATATATCCCACCGGCCGTGCCTACGAACTCGACAATCGCCTCCGATAACGGCGAGCTTCTTGGCTCCGGCAGCGACGGCTCCTTCTCCTCCGATCTCTTAACCCTGGATGCGACCCGCTCGCGTATGGATAGGAAGACCAGCGCTAGAAGGATGATCAGGAGGATGAGAATCTCCATGGCTTGACACCTCCGCTACGGTTTTCCTAACCTCCTAAGGATATCTATAGGATATCTATGCGGTGTAGCCTGGGAGGTATGAATTCATTTTATCCAGGTATCCAAGTCAATTTATCCAGGTCAATGCGAGCCGGGGGGCGAGCATATGAGCGGCAAAATGAATAAAATAAAATGAAAAGCAGGGCGTGTAGAATGCGCCCTGCCTTCGCCCCTTTATATTATGCCTTTATATGCGGGTGATAAGAATCTATAAGTCTTAAAGCCCCGCGCACCCAATCCGCTTTTCCTTATCCTTGCTATATACCGAAAGTTCGACCGTTTCCGTGAGAACATCTGCATATGTGAAGGAAACCCGCTTCTCGGCTCCAGGTTTCTCATTCAGCCTTACAATAAACACTTTTGGATAGGTTCTTTCGAGGATGCCTTCGACCTCAATTACCTTCTTGCGCCCCTGGTTTGCCTTGAGCCGAACCCTCTTGCCCACGAATGATTCCATGTCTTCCTTGATTCTATCGAGGACGTTTTTGGCCGCCATACCTATCACCTTCCTTTGAGGGGCCATATACAAACACATATACATATCAATGATACTACGAGTCCTCGATTATGTCAAGAAAAATGTTAGTATACCAACAATTGATGTCCGTCGTCAAGGGTTCTAAACGCCCAAACATCTCGCATTCCAAGCGATTTCAAGCGCCCATGGGCCTGTAGCACCGAATCATAAGCATCTTTTGCACGAAACCTTTTAATCTGTCTTCGGTTTAGGGAGGCCGAGCCTGAACTTGCCACGGGTCTCGACCCCACCCATACCCTTTATGCCGGTAATGGTGTTTTCTATTACCTCATATACCTGCGCAATATTATCGACCGGAGTGAATGAGATTTTCTCAGCCACCAGGATAGGATCATAACAGTGAATAAAGACGCGCTCAGGGGAGCTCGCGAAGTTAGCTCCGGCATCAATCAGCGCCTCATAATGAGACTGGCATGCCCCCGCCACTATAACGAGAGCATCCCTATCCGGTTGAAACCTGCGTGCCTTTCTCACTGCTTCAACAAAGAAACGCGACGTCCGGTAGCTGTCGAGGTCGTTCCGGTTGCCCCTCTTAGTAGCCAGGCCATCGTGCCCCGTCATGACAACTATCTCCGGCAGGTAGTCCTCCAGCAGCTCTGTTATCCTGTCGGGTTGTTTGGCCTCCGGAACGTACTCCCCGCGGATGGGCACGCCGAGCTGGCTATAATACTCGAGACATTCCTTCAGGTACTCGTTATCGCCATCGATATGCAGGACCCTTCCAGGCAATTCTATAAAATCATGCGCGGGATCCTTCGCTGCCCGCGCCCTGTAACCCCACGCCTTCTCTTCCTGCACCCTGCGCAGGAAGACTTTACGCGCCGTTTCCTTGGATTCCTTCAGGATATTATGCTTTAGCTCCTCAACCCGCCTGGGATCGACCTTAACCAGGTCTGAAAGTGGCGCGTCCGCAATCAGCCTCACATTTATCCCCTTGATCAGGGCGCTTCCCCTACGCGCGTCGGGATTTATGATCCTGACGACAGCGAAAAGGAGATCCATCTGATGAGATTTCCTGGCGACGACATCACCCACCGCGATCTTTTCCAAACCTGCTCCACCTCCCCCCGAGACGACATCTACCTGGGGTATCGGGCAGACCCATACGCATTCCCGATACATAGTACGGGGAGGATAGCAAAATGGTGCAGACTAACGGTGGAGCCGTCGCTCCCGATCCTGGGCTAATGACTTCATTTCGTGTGCTTGTCCGCAACCTTTGAGGCGCCATACGAATCGGGCTTGATGCGCGCCTCAAAGCCTGTCCCGGTCACCATCCCTATAACCTCACGAATCAGGTCCTTTGTCGAGCCGTTCTCACCGACATCGAGGTGGATTTCCACATTCAGGTCCGAGTGGCCGTTCTGAGCCAGTTTCTCGGCAAGCCTGCTCGCAATGCCCAGACTCTTCGCGGTCTCATAAAATATCCGCTGCCTCAAGCTCCGCCCGACTCGTTCCTTCTCCCTAGAATAATAATACCGGGCGCCCTTGCCCACCCGGTGTACGATAATCGCGGTTACGAAACAAGTTTCCTCGCGAAGTTGGGAATCAGTGCCTATTATAAGTTTATAGCGGGCGTTTGGCACCTCCTGGACATAGCTTATTATATCCTTGAAAGTCTCGTTGAAGCTCAGACGGCCCTTTGTAGGGCTTATGAAGATCATATACTATCACCTTTGATGTTTAAGACTATGAATACAATCAGCTAAACGCGCAAACTCCTCTATGCTCAACGTCTCAGCCCGCCGGGATGGATCGACCTGCGCAAGCTCAAACGCGCGATCCAGTCCGGTGTCGCTGAGCACCGGCATAGCCCCCCTGAGTGCGTTACGTAAAGTCTTCCGCCGTTGCTGGAATCCAGCCCTCACGACGGCAAAAAAGAAGGCCTGGTCGGTTACGCTCACGGGAGGGCCGGTCCTGACCTTGAGCCGCACCACGGCCGAGTCCACCTCAGGCTCGGGGAGGAACGCGCTGGATGGCACAATAGAAACAATTTCCGGGGAAGTATGAAATTGCACGGCAATTGAAAAAGCGCCATAATCCTTCCCGCCCGGCCGCGCGGCCATCCTCTCGGCAACCTCTTTCTGGACCATCACGACGATCCTCTCGAATAGCCCCTTTGAATCCAGCAATTTCAAGATCGTGGGCGTCGTAATGTAGTAAGGCAGGTTGGCCACAGCCTTACACTTTCTTCCTTCATTTATAGCAGAGTGCAGGGTTTTTGTCAAGTCGACGGCCAGGATGTCGCCGTGGACCAACACTACATTACCCCGGAGCCCCAGGCGCTCCCTGAGGACGCCATAAAGCTCCTCATCCACCTCCACGGCGATCACACTACGCGCTCGCCTGGATAGCTCCTCCGTCAATGTGCCTATCCCCGGCCCTATCTCTAGAACGATATCCCCCTCGGCCACCTGCGAGGCGTCGATGATGCCTGCCAGCACCCCTTCATCCACGAGGAAGTGCTGGCCCAGGCGCCTCTTTGCGCTGAGGCCATACCTTCTTATTATCTCCAGAGTCCTAGCTGCCAACCTGGACTGTTTAACGCTCATGTCCTGACATCCACACCTTCTACTTCGCTTAAATACTCCCAAATATACAAAGCGGGAAAACAGGGTCCTGGCCCCGTCTTCCCGTCGAAGTCACAGCTGTCATGGGAAATCGCTCATGCATAGAATGCTCATGTAATCATCGTGGTATATGGTATTATGTATATAGCATCAGCATCGCCCATCAGGGCCCGCTTAGGGTTCCAGGAGATACACCCTAACCCTTCGCCTCCCGAATCGCAGGGCCTCTTCAAGGGTGTTAAAACATAGATCGATGCGGTTTCCCTGGATTGCGGACCCGGTATCCCCCGCGATCGCCAGCCCGTAACCCTCTATATAAAGCCTCGTCCTGAGGGGTATAACGTCGGGGTCGACGGCCACGACGCCATATTGCGCTTTGAGCCCGATCGACGTGTACCCATCCGCGTACCTACCGCAACTCGTGGGGCCGGGCTCATAGGCCGTAGCAAGCATCACATGGGAGTCGCGGTACCTGTAGGTCCCACGTGATGTCGTGAGAGTCCTGAGCGGCTTCCGCATCCCGACCGCTACAACCCTCTTCACGGGCCTCGAGATCACCCTCTCGGACACCACCTTTTTGCTAACGGGCTTCCCGTCCTTGTAGGTGACCAGGATCTCCTGTTCCTTGAGGCCCTCTCGCCCCTCAGCTAGGACCCTCGTCCGGCCCCTGTCCATGTTTCGATCTTTTCGCACTTCTTCCTTGAAGGGGATGGTTACCTGTTTCACCTGCCTCTTCTCGGTTACCCTGACAATGCGAATAACCATCCCATCGACCACGCGGGCCGCAAGGCCATGGCTGACCTCGTCCCTTGGGCCGATGACAAGGCCAAGCTCCTCCAGGACTTCACCCACCGTCTCTCTGGACGTCTTGACTTTCCAGGTCTTCTTATCTGCAACCACGCTTAGTGAAACTGCTCTCTTTACTACAATAACCGTGCCATCTCTTATCGTCTCATTCAAGCCCGGAAGCGTCACGTCCCTCTCGTGAAGCTTTATACCCGCCGCCTCCAGAACGCCTGCAACCGTCGTTGCCGTGGTTGCAACCGAAATGACTTGTCCATCAACTTCGATCTTGACGTTCTTCTGCGCCCATACATAGCTCGCGAAAAGGGCAACAATGATAGCTGCGATGCATATTACCTCGAATGTGCGAGAATCACGGGCGAGGACGGCGAGCCTCTGCTTTCGCAAGGGGCTACCGTGCATCACACCAACCTCCCAAATCCTCCCTCTTTCTCTGCGGTTTTAGAATTCTAACCTTTTATAACCAGTATAGCCACTCGCATTTCTTTTTATTCAAATCAAGAAACAAAGGTGCACGTCCCCATGCCTGATCTCAGGTGATCTCAGGCGCTTCTGTCCACCCATCGTCTATTGGAATTCAATTTATGTTCAATCTTTCCATTCGACGTCGCTCTGGCAATTCCTTCTCGATTTTCCTCTAAAATTTTCCTATACAAATCAAGCCGGGCGCGCCTCCCGGCATCGCGACCGGGGGACCGCGCCCAGCCCAGCTCTATAATGTCTAAAACCTGTAGCCAACCCCGACAAACGGGCCGCTGTTGCTCAGCTTCCAATCATCATTCGAAGGCCCGATCGCCGAGAGATAGCGATAGCCCGCGCTGATGTTGATCTGGGGCGCGACCTCATATGCTACGCTGCCGAGGAACTCGACGGCGCTCGCGGTCTGCTCGGGCTCCGCGGGGACGGGAACTACCGCAATTTTCGCAGCCTTGGTTTCCGTCTTTGTAGATAAGGATGGGTAATAGCCGATACTCATCTGGCCCGTTATCCCCTTCGCCAGCGCAGTCTCGGCCTTGATGCCAACCTTGAAGCCGCTGAGGCTGACTGTCGCAGACCCCGTTGAGTCCGCTAAGCTGCTCGTGAGATTCGCGTATCCTACCAGCGGGTAGAGGGTGACCGCGGGATCCGAGTAGAACCTGTAGAGCCCATCCACGCTGAAATAGCTCAGGCCCAGCGTGGCGTCTGCGTTCTCCTCGCTCTTGACGTCGGAGAAACCATAGTAGGCTATGCCCAGGCCAAACTGCGGCGTGAGCATGAAATCGCCGTTGATCATCAGGCTGTTAGCCTTCACAGTCAGCTTGCTCCCGTTCACACCCTCAAACACCGTGCTCCCTATAACATAGGAGGCCGTCGCGCCGCCCTGGGCCGACGCGACCCCTGCGAGGGCACACAGCATTATCGCGACGAGACCAACGATCATACCCCTCTTCATTTCTAAAACTCCCCCTTGTCATTCCTAATTTGCCATCCTTGATCTTGATTACTATGAACAAACACCCGCGTCCAATAATACATATTCGTTAGTGCCTGGGGTTTTCCTTCCAACTCGCGATTGTTTTACCGCATCTCAATCTCATTCGGGCACCTGGGCGCTGGCACTAAGGGGCGGGGAAGGAAGGCGGGGGAAAGCGCTCCTGGCATTGGTTGTCGTGATCTCCGCGATTACATTGAGAGGCATGACCCTGATCCCGGCGAGCCTCTCGGCGGTAAACCTTACAAATCCGGGCTCGTTGCGCTCGCCACGGTGCGGTGCAGGGGCGAGGTAGGGGCAATCCGTCTCGAGCAGGATCCTGTCGAGCGGGAGGGCGGCCGCCATCTCGCGAAGCCGCCTGGCGTTGTCGAATGTGAGCGGCCCACCAAGGGAGATGTAGAATCCCATCTTCATGCACTCGCGCGCCATCTCCAGGCTCCCCGAGAAGCAGTGGAGAATGCCCCCTGCCTCCCGGAGCCCCGCGGCGCGCGCCCTCAAGAGGTCCAGCACGTCACCGTGGGCTTCGCGATCATGTATCACGACTGGGAGGCCGAGCTCCCGCGCAAGGTCGAGCTGGCGGGCGAAAAGCTCGCGCTGGACATCCCTGGGCGAGAAATCATAGTGGTAATCGAGGCCAATCTCGCCTATAGCAAGCACGGCCCTATCCTGCGCCAGGTTCCTGAGGCGGTCTATAGCATCGGGCGGCGCGTTCAAGGCATCATGAGGGTGTATGCCGATCACGGCATACACCCCTTTATATGACCGGTTGAAGGCTATAGCAGCCTCCGACGAAGGAATATCACAGCCTACATTGATTATCAGCTTCACGCCGCCGCGCGCCGCCCGTTCAACAACCTCATCACGGTCAGGGCCGAATCGCTCGTCGTCCAGGTGGGCATGGGTATCTACAAGGAAAAGCTCTCCGGGTTGCGTATCGATCATCGCCGTGTCGATCACCGGACCTTCGCCCCGGGCTCTATCTCCTTATCCGGGGTGAGAACCACGACCCTCTCGCCATCCTGGGAAACGGCCGCCAGGAGCATGCCCTGGGACAGGATGCCCCGCAGCCTGGCCGGCTGGAGATTTGCAACAACTACTATTTCCTTGCCTACGAGCTCCTCGGGGGAATAGTGCTTGGCGATCCCCGCGACAATCTGGCGCTTCTCCGTTCCCAGATCAACCTCGAGCTGCAGCAGCTTGTCCGCTCCCTCGACCTTTCGCGCGTCAACTACCCGGGCCACCCTCAAATTAACCTGAGCGAACTGGTCTATGGTAATCAACCCGGTCCCCGGAGTCTCCGTCCCGGGAACCCCTGTCTTGATCTTGGATACACCCTCAGATGCCTGCTCAGATGCCTGGCCTTCTGCCACTTTCTTCTCTCCTCCATTTGCGTTTCTTGCGGTTTTCGCGGTCTGTGCGGTTTTCGTTTTACCCGGGCCCTCTTTCTCGCTCCCGGCCCCTCCCGCTTCTGCGGCCACCTGGCGTTCAAGCCTGGGGAAGATCGGGTCCCCTCGCCGAATCCGCGTCCCCGGCGTCGTCTTCCCCCACTCGAGGGCGCTGGCCCAGCCCGCGCCCTCGGGGCTGCCATCGAGCCCGAGCTGGTCCCATATCTTACGGGCCGCGCCCGGGATGAACGGGCTCACCATTATGGCCGTGACGCGCAAGGCCTCAACCAGGTTGTACATGACCGTGTTCAGCGCGTCGCGCATCGTCTCGCTCCTGGCAAGCGTCCAGGGGGCCTTCTCATCGATATACTTATTTCCATCGTCAACTATCGTCCAGATATCAGCTATGGCGCCGGAGAAATCGAGGGCCTCCATCTTCTCCCTCGCAGCCCGCGCTGCCCTCATGGCATTGGCCACGAGCGCGTCATCCCGGCCATCGCTGGCCCCGGGGGCAGGCACAACGCCACCCAGGAAGCGTTCGGTCATGGCCACCGTCCTATTCAGCAGGTTCCCGAGATCGTTGGCCAGGTCGGAGTTATAGCGTTCCCTCAACCCATCGATAGTGAAATCCCCGTCGCGCCCAAACTGGATGTCCCTCATTAGATAGTAGCGCAGCGCATCCGCCCCGTACTCATCTGCAAGCTTGATGGGGTCGACCACCGTCCCCTCCGATTTGCTCATGCGCGCGCCGCCGATGTTCACAAACCCGTGGCCAAAGACCGTCCCGGGCAACGGGAGCCCGGCGGCCATCAAGGTCGCGGGCCATATAACGCAATGAAACCAGGTTATATCCTTCCCGATTATGTGAAGGTCAGCGGGCCACCATCTTTCAAACTCTCTAGACTCTCCAGGCTCTCCAGGTCCCGCCGCACCTGTCACCTCACCTGCATTCACGCCGGCTCCCTCGCCCCGAGTCACATCCCCGGCCATCCCGGACATATAGCTGGCATACCCAGCCCCCGTCAGGTAGTTTATGAGCGCATCAAACCAGACGTAGACCACCTGGCCGGGATCCATGGGAAGAGGGATGCCCCATTCCACCGTTGATCTCGAGATGCTTACATCCTGGAGACCCTCTCTAATGCGGTTTACAATCTCATTGCAGCGCGTCTCAGGCAGTATGAATTCGGGGTGCTTTTCAATATGATCGAGGAGGGCATCCTGGAATTTAGACAGGGCGAAAAAGTAGTTCTTCTCCTCCACCCATTCCACCTTTCTGCTCGGATGGAGAGGGCAGCGCCCATCAACGAGCTGACCTTCGCTGAGGAACGCCTCACACGAGACGCAATACCAGCCCGAATATGTTCCCTGATATATGTAGCCCCTGTCATTAGCCCGGCGCACAATGTCCCGGACAGTAGCGACGTGATCCTCGTCGGTGGTGCGGATGAACCTATCATACTTGATACCGAGTTTCTCCCAGGCACGCTTGAACGAGGCCACCATCCTGTCACAAAACTCCTTGGGCGACATCCCTTCAGCGTGCGCCTTCCGTGCTACATTGAGGCTGTGTTCATCCGTCCCGGTTAAAAAGAATGTATCATAACCCGCGAGACGCTTAAAACGGGCTATAACGTCTGCAGCTATTTTCTCGTAAGCGTGTCCCAGGTGGGGCTCACCATTAACGTAGTCTATGGCTGTCGTGAGGTAGAATTTCGCCAAACAAGACACACCTCCTGGCAATTTGGGTCCGGGGCATCACCGCGGGTCGCCCTGGCGTCTACGTGTATAATGAGCGATGCCAGGCCTCCATATGCAGCAAGCTTCTATATCATCCAGCCAGATCCAGCATTCAGATCCAGCAAGCCTCCATATGACAGCAACGGGCCAGATGCGGCAATGGGCCAAACCCCTATTGATATCATAGAGCCCACCAGTAGAAAATGCAATATCAAATCGCCCCGCATTCACTCAGGTAATTTTCAAATCCTGCCCCAGGCCCTCTTGACAATAGACGAATTAGGTTTATATTGGAAGTGAAAACAAAAAATATAAATATCGTCTTGACTTACCTTGGAAATTTAAGTATACTCTTACTAGAACCTTGTCGAAACGTGTAGAAGAAAGGGGCTGAATACCTTGAAATCAACCGGCATTGTTAGAAAGGTCGATGAGCTTGGCCGAGTGGTCATACCCATCGAGCTCAGGAGAACCCTCCAGATCGGCGAGAAGGATGCGCTCGAAATCTATGTGGATGGGGAGAAAATCATTCTGAAGAAGTATGAGCCAGCCTGCATCTTTTGCGGCAACGCGGATAACATCCGCAACTTCAAGGAGAAGAATATCTGCAAAGACTGCCTGGAGGCTATGAAGAGCGTATCGTAAGGTAAGGGGCGCAGGAACAGGAGGTCGCAGAGACAGGGAATCGCAGGATGATATAGGATAGTGGATGTAGGGTGGTATTAGGCGAATATAGGATAATAAATATCGGACGATAGATGTAGCCGGATTTATGTTTGTGTAGCGGGATTCATAGGTCATCTAGCGCCGGGAGGCTAACGCCGGAAGGCGCTATTTTTTTAGCGAAAGCCTGTAGAGCTCCCGGCCGCTGAAACCCGTTTCCTTCGAGACCAGTCTCGCGGCGTCCTTCCTCCCCATCCCGGCGTCAACAAGCTGCTGCATACGATTCAAAGCGCCCTCTTTCTCTTGTATACCGCCCCTGCTGCCCCCCTCCTCCTCCTGGCCCTGCACCCCCTGCGCCGCCTGCGTCCTCTGCGTCCCCTGCGCAGCCAGCGGCGCCTCTGCCGGTCCAAGGACGAGCACGAATTCGCCTAGGGGGTTTGCGAGGCCCGGCCTCTCCATGAGGCTCTCCAGGTCGCCCAGGGTCCCGCGAAGGAACTCTTCATGAATCTTCGTGAGCTCGCGGGCTATCGCGACCCTACGCTCCGGCCCCAGCCGGTCGCGGAGCTCCCGCAGAGTCCGGCACACCCTGTGGGGCGCCTCGTAGATGATCGCTGTCCGCCTTTCGGTGGCAAGGGAATCCAGCAGGGTTTCGCGGTCCCTTCCCTTGCGCGGGAGGAATCCGAGGAATACAAAGGCATCGGTGGGGAGCCCTGAGGCCACGAGCGCGGCCACAAAGGCTGTCGGGCCCGGGACCGGGATGACCCTTATACCCGCCTCGATAGCCTGCCGCACGAGGTCGGAGCCCGGGTCGGAGATTCCAGGCATGCCAGCATCCGAAACCAGGGCTACCTTCCTGCCGGACCTGAGCTTGTCCAAGATTTCCGGCCCCATTTCCCTCATATTATGTTCATGGTAGCTCACCAGCGGGGTTTTTATATCGTAACGCGCCAGGAGCTTGCGCGTCTGGCGCGTATCCTCGGCGGCAATGAAATCCACCTCTCTCAATGTAGCAAGGGCCCGCAGCGTTATATCTCCCAGGTTTCCTATCGGCGTCCCGCAAATATAGAGGACCCCCAGCCCCGGGTCGCCCTGCAGAGCGCGCTCTGCAGGCCCGTTCGCGGATTCACCTTCATTCATCTTAGCATCCTTCTCCATCCCCATCTCCATCCCCGTCCCCGCCTCCATCCGGGTCCATGGCAGGCTCGGGGGGAGCCTCCTGGGGCGCCCTGCCCTGCTGGGGCTCCTTGACGCGCTTGTAGGCATCAGACTCGTACTTCAGGCAGCACATGAGCCTCCCGCATATGCCGGATATCTTCGAAGGATTCAGTGAGAGATTCTGGTCCTTGGCCATGCGGATGGAGACTGGCTCAAAGTCCCCCAGGAAAGTAGCGCAGCAGAGTGGCCGGCCGCATGGGCCCAGCCCCCCGAGCATCTTGGCCTCATCCCTCACACCTATCTGGCGGAGCTCAATCCGGGTCCTGAATACGCTCGCCAGATCCTTAACCAGCTCTCTAAAATCGACCCTGCCATCGGCCGTAAAATAGAACGTTATCTTGCTATTATCAAAAGAGCATTCAACGTCTATGAGCTTCATCGGGAGCCCGTGATCAGCTATCTTCTGGAGGCATATCTCAAAGACCTTTTTCTCCCTCCGCTTATTCTCCTCCACCTGGGCCTCATCCTCGGCCGTGGCCTCTCTCAATACCTTCTTAAGCGGGCTCACGATGTCCTCTTCCCTGACCTGCTTGGGACCTATAACAACCTCTCCATATTCGACCCCTCTTGAAGTTTCAACTATCACCTTATCACCGGCGGCCACGTCGATCCCGTCCGGGTCAAAGTAATATATCTTCCCCGCCTTCTTAAACCTCACACCTACAACCTCATACATCCCCAAGACTCCCCTCAAACGTCTCTCACACGTTGAAAATCAAAGCGAAGAGCATATTCTCGAGGGCCAGCCTCAGATTCGCATTCCTCCTGATACCCTGCCTTGCCGCCTCGATGACGCCAATCGAGTTGACTGCCCTGTCAGTGGAGCACATCCTCGCCTGCTCCTCGAGCACCTCGAGCTTATCCACGTTTATTACAAGAGTCTCTAAAAGGCCCTCCGTCTCGTGGGGAATCCCACGTTCAAGGCTTACCCGCTCAAGACTTACCCGTTCAAGGCCCACCCCGTCATGAGCTGCCTCATAGACTATCATGAGGTCCCTGTACCAGTCCTCGAGAAGGTCAAGAATCTCATCAAGATCATCTTTGCGCTTCTCAAGCTCCCCAGCGTTCCTCAGAGCCTCCAGCATTCCTCCGCCCCTACCTGCCTCGTACCCGGCCTGTGCCTGTCCTAAAACGCTCCCGGCGAGGGCGATAACCTCATCCCGGGGCGGCAGGGGAATCCGGCCGGTGGCCCAGCCCACCGCCTTCCCTACGCTCCCGTGACAGAGAAAAGCCATTACCCTGGCCTCCTCTCTTGGGATACCGTACCTGCTCTCGAGCAACCCTGATATCGCGGAGGCGCCGACCGGGTAGAACCGGAGGATCTGGCAGCGTGAGACTATAGTGGGGAGGATGCTCAGGACGTTCGAGGCCAAGAGGATGAAAACCGTTCTTTCCTGGGGTTCCTCGAGGACTTTGAGGATGCTGTTTGCAGCCTGCTCTGTCATCTTGTCGCAATCTTCTATTATCCACACCCTATAACGTCCCTCATATGGCCTGTAGGACATCTCCCTCTTGATCTCCCGTATCTGGTCGATTCTAACGGAGGCCCCATCAGGGGATATGACCTTTACGTCTGGGTGATTGCCGTTGGCGATCTTCCGGCAGGATGGGCAGGTGCCACACGGAGCGAAAAATCCCGCCCTATTACCAGGTTTACCGGGTTTGTCATCGGGCCCACTTTCATTATCCTTATCGGTGCAATCCATATCCGTGCGGAGACAATTCAGGGCCCTGGCAAAACACAGCGCAAGGGTTTTTTTGCCGACCCCGCTCGGGCCGGCAAACAGGTATGCATGAGCTATCCTCCCTGTCTCCAGGGCACGTTGAAGCAGCCTCAGGGTCTCGGGCTGGCCCACAACCTCTCCGCAGAAGAAATCGCTTTCCACCAAATCGCTCCTCACCCGCGCAATATCCCGCTCTTCACATTCCCGCATTTCGAATCAGACCTTCTCAAAGTGGGCCACATCAACGACGAATATGGTTGCCCCTCCGACCTTTACCTCCACAGGCTGGGGGACGTACGACGTTATGGACCTCCCTACTGCAGGCATCGGCGTGATGAGCTGGGTCCGGGATTTACAGACATCCTTGACCACGCCAACGACATCCTGCACCTGGTCATCGTCCACGCCCACCAGCAACGTCGTATTGCCGACCCTCAGAAACCCCCCTGTACTCGCAAGCTTCGTGGCCTTATAACCCTTCTTGACGAGACGATCCAGGAGGCCGGCCACGTCCTGATCCTGGACTATCGCTATCACGAGCTTCATTGCCTTCACCACCCCCGGTCCTGCAATCCAGTCCTTCCTGCCCTACCTCTATCCTCCATCTCCTCCGTCTCCTGCATCTCCTGAGCCTGATGCTCTGCCAGTAAACCCGCCCGACATCCTGGCCCGGCATTCTGCCCTGAAAATGACCCAATCAATTCCAGGACATTTTCATTCTCCGGGGTGCCGCGCTGCGGCATGGAGGTCTACTTTGAGAATATCACTACACGCCTATTCGGTTCAACCCCGATGCTGACAGACTGCAAGCTTTTCCTGGAGGCGAGCTCATGCTGCAATCTACGAATATATGCGTTCTGAGGCCGCAATTCCACCGGTTGAGCATGCCTTGAAACGCGCAACGCCGCTTCCTCGGCCTCGCGGAGGGCGCCTTCTTCAGGTCGAGCCCCTGGAGTCACACCCTCACCCGAGCCGCCCCCGCCTGAGCCGCACCTCTGTCGCAGGAAACCCAATATCTGGCTTATCGTATTGCTCTTGATGATGTGGATGGGGAGACCCCGCTCCGCCGCCTCGCGCAACCTCTTGGGCATCTTGCGATACTGTCCCCTCAATGTGAGGATTACATCTGCGCTATCGATGTCCCGTGCTATATAGGCTCGCACACCGCTCGCCTCGATGGCCTCGCTCAACTTGTTATGACTTACAGCATATGGAAATATCCGCAAAAACCTGGGCTGTTCCTCAGTAGGACCTTGGATGGCGCCTTGAGCACCGCCTCTTCCCGGCTCAATCTCTCCCGGCCCCATCCTATCCATAGCACCGGGGAACCCGGCCTCCTGGACTATCTTTATCTCGCCTCCAGAACCCCGCACCCTGATCTCGGGCCGCGGCTCGATGCCCCGGAGAAGCAGGTCCACCGTCCTCGCCACGTCGTGGTGAATTGCAAGCGTATCCCTATCTTTTATCTCAATTACCACATCAAAGGTGGGCGGGGCCTTCCGCTCCAAAACAGTCTTCTGAGTCCCTCGCTTTCGCGCCTCCTCATCGCCGAGGGTCACGGCCTGGATGCCCCCGACAAGATCGCTCAGCACCGGGTTGAGAACCAGGTTGGTCAGGGTATCACCGTGAGCCGTCCCTATGAGCTGGACCCCGCGCTCAGCTATTGTCCGCGCGGCGTCTGCCTCGGCCTCTGTGCCGATTTCGTCAATCACTATGACCTCCGGCATGTGATTCTCCACAGCCTCTATCATAACATCCGCCTGCTTTGCAGGTGTTGGCACCTGCATGCGCCGGGAGCGCCCTATACCAGGGTGCGGGATATCCCCATCCCCGGCGATCTCATTTGAGGTATCAACAACGACGACCCGCTTTTCAAACTCGTCACTCAGAACCCGGGCCACCTCACGAAGCATCGTCGTCTTGCCAACTCCCGGCCGGCCAAGCAACAGGAGGCTCTTTTCCTGCTCCACCACATCCCTGATTATATCAATGGTCCCAAAAACCGCCCGACCGACCCTGCAGGTAAGGCCGATGATTTCACCTGTGCGGTTCCGTATGGCGGAGATCCTGTGCAGGGTTCTCTCAATCCCTGCCCTGTTATCACCCCCGAACCTCCCGACGCGCTTCAGGACATACCCGATATCCTCGCGGGAGACGGGCTCCTCGCTCAGATAGATGAATCTTCCGGCAAATCGGGCCTCCGGCTGGCGACCCAGGTCGAGGATAACCTCAACGAGGTCATTCAAATCATCCAGGGCCTCGATGCCGCCCCTCAACCTCGGGGGTAAAACCTCCAGGAGCAGGTCAATATTATCAGTTATCTCTTGCCGCGTCAAGGTTCCCTTCACTCCTATCCGCTTCCACTACCTGCCACGCGCAGGAATGCCAGATCCGGGTCCTCGGGCCCCTGGAACTTCGCCCCCAGCTCCCTGGCCACCGTGAGGAACTCGATTACTCCCTGCGTAATCTCCTCCCCCGGGCAGATTACCGCTATCCCGGGTGGGTAAGGCGCAACAATCTCGGCGCTCACGCGCCCGGCAGCTTCACGCAGCGGCACAGCCTCGGTTCCGCCAAGACACGCCTGCCTCGGCGGGAGGCGCTGCGGCGGAGTCGTGAATACCTCGCCCATGCGCTGCAGGATTTGAAGGTATTTGGAGCCGCCGGCGATGCCAGGCACCTCCGTGCCCCTCGCCTCGCTTACGCCCCTTATGGCTTCGATAAGGTGATCTATATCTTCATCCCTATCGGCTATTGTAACCATGACGAGTAGATTCCATATATCAGCGAACTCGACCTGGACCCCATATCCCTCTCGCAGCAGGCGTCCCGCTTCATACCCGCTCATCCCGATCTCCCGAGATGAAATTGTAATCTTCGTGGGATCCAGGAGCATTGAGGCGTCGCCAATTCTCGCGACGTCACCGGCCCCTGCGAGATCACCGGCTCTGGCCGAAGGCGCCGGAAGCTCCAGACACCCCCCGGGAATTATCCCGCTGATCGAGCCACGCGCCCTCTCCGCGAGCTTCACTGCCCTGTCCACGAGCTCCCGTCCGCATACAGCCATCCGGCGGCGCGCTGCGTCCAGAGAGGCCATTAAGATATAAGACGGGCTCGTAGTCTGCAAAATCCGGAGCGCCTGGCGCAGCCTGGCCATATCCACACGCCGCCCCTTCACGTGGAGCATCGATGACTGCGTCAACGAGCCGAGGGTCTTATGCGTGCTCTGGACCACAATATCAGCGCCCGCGCTGAGACCCGGGGGCGGGAGTGCATCATGAAACGCAAAATGCGCCCCGTGAGCCTCATCTACCACTACTATTTTATCATATTGGTGACAGAGGTCGACTGAATATCTCAGATCTCGCGTGACGCCATAGTAGTTCGGGTTCATGAGCACCACCAGTCTCGCAGAAGGGTGGGCCTTGAGGGCATCGAGAAGGCTCCCAGGCTCGGGTCCCAGGGGGATGCCGAAAACCGGGTCAATTGCCGCCGGGATATAGACGGGCGAGGCCCCACTCAATATCAGGCCACCGATGGCTGATCGATGGACATCTCTGGGGAGGATCACCCCGTCGCCGGGACCGCACGCCGCAATTATGGCAGCCTGAATGCCAGCGCTCGTGCCGTTTACAAGGAAGAATGTATGATCCGCGCCGAAAAGCTCGCTGGCAAGCTCCTCGGCCATGCGTATGGCCCCCTCGGGTGCGTGAAGGTCGTCGAGGCCGGGGAGCTCGGTGAGATCCATGGCAAGGACATTCCTGCCAAGGAATCCGGCGAATTCGGGATCGATCCCGCTGGCTGGACCCGGCTCCCGGCCCTGCTTGTGACCGGGCATGTGAAAGGGGGTTAGACCGAGCCGGATATGCTTCAGGATGGCCTCGAAAAGCGGAGCGGATGCCTGACGCTGACGTGAGGCCCGGCAAACTAAAGTCTGACGATGAGTCATAGGTCATTCACGCGGCCCGCTGTCTGGCCTTCTTTCACACCGCCTTCCTTCTGGCCAGGCTTTGCCTTCCTGCTCCTTGCCTTACCCCTGCCTTGCCTCGCCGACGGTCCAACAAATCCTAAGTCTTGAAGGGCTCAGGAAAGCTCAAAAGCCAGGCATCGCTACCGCTACCTGGCTTCCTCGAGATAACCTCATCCGCGATCACAGGGTGCAATACCTGGCATACCTGACCTTACCTTGTATCTAATTGGAATCTGATTGAAGATCGGGTCTGGATCAATATCGCGCCGCGTATCGCGACGAACTTCCCCTATTACCGTGGGAATAAGAATTAGAATGCTTGGCATAGCAATCTCTGCAGTACACAGGCCGATCTTCCCTCGGCTGGAATGGAACCTGTGTCTCGCAACCGCATTCGGCACAGATCGCAGAATACATAACCCGCTCCCGGTTCCTATCCCCGTACCCGCCACGATTCTGCTGCTTACGGGCCCTCCTGCAATCCGGGCACCGGCCCGGCTCGTTCGTAAAGCCCTTTTCCGCGTAAAATTGTTGCTCGCTCTCAGTAAAGGTGAATTCAGCTCCGCAGTCTTTACACCGCAGGATCTTGTCCGCCAACCTGATCGCCTCCTTCTTAATTTTGATTTTTGTCGATCAAGTTGGCTCTTGTTCTGAGATCGGACAAGAATCCAAAGACCGCAAATTAACTATATCAGAGTTAGGCGAGCGCGTCAATAGGCGGTCGTTTCTTTTCGTTTCTTTTTTTGCGTCTTCTGCACCCCGCCTCCCGGACCTTCATTAACATCATTAACATCAGGCTGAACAGCCATGAGCAAAAGGGCTATAGATAAAAGAGCTCCGCCGGATGCAAGGAGATAAAGATTCGCTGTGCCGATCCTATCAACAAGAAAACCACCCCCGAGATTCCCGGCGATCGCTCCCCCTCCAAAGGAAAAAGCCCAGAATACCGCCTGGCCTGTAGTCTTGAGCTCAGGCGGGCTGACCTCACTCACAAAGACGACGGCAGCACTGTAAAACAGCGCGAAACCCAGACCCTGAACCACCTGCACGAGCAGGATCGGGCCCGGGGTTGGTGACATAGCATATACGAAAAAACGCAGGGCGTAAGTGGCGCTCGCCCACGTGATTATGGTTCTGGAGGAAGCCCTGGCTATAACCCTGCCGGAGAGCCCGAAGGCCGGCACCTCGCTCAAGGCTGCAATCAGCTGAGCTGTGCCGATTATCAGTGTACTGGCCCCCATGCGGCTCAGGTGAATGGGGAAAAACGTGCCAACGCTCATCGTGGCAGCCTGCAGAATAAAAATCGCGAAGAGAAACCCTATGAAATTCCTATTGACAAGCAAGCGGGTTATTCCGGCGCGACCAGGGCCGCGATCGGCGCAACATCCATGCCCATGAGGCGGAGGATTCTCATTGCCCTCACGAAGGCAAGGAAAAGGAAGAGGGGCCTGGCCCGGATCCCTCTGTGTCTCCGGCATAAAGCGGCTTGCAAGGTGGGTCATGAACATGAGGACCGAGTATAAGATAAAAAGGTTCGCAAGAGAGGTGCGCTGCAAGAACCAGCCCGCAAGGGGAACGACGAGGGAGAACCCTATTGATCCCCAGAGACGGAGCATCCCATACTCGCCTGTGTTCGAATAATCCTCCAGGTAGCGAAGGCTGATGCTGTCGGCTAGAGGCATTATGGGATTTGTGAACACCGAGAAGAGGATCATCATCCATACAAGGGAGTAGAACTCCCGCGCGGTCAGGAAAAAGAGAACCAGCACGGATGCGGCAAGGGTTGTAAGCATCAAAACCGCGCGACGCCCTCTGAAAACATCGGAAAGCGTGCCCCACACGGTCTGCATGAAGAGGCCGACTGCCGGCGTAATCGCGCTGATCAAGCCTATCTCCTCTCCGGACAGGCCAATGCCGCGAAAGTAGAGATTGACATAGGGAAAGAATGGCGCCATGGTCGCAAAGAAGAGAAAATAAAAGAGCTTGCAACTTGTGGCGCCGTCCTGAATCCCGAGCCCCCAGCGAGAAAAAGAGCCAAACACCGGCCCCCGTAGATGTACATTCAAGGGCCTTTGCCACCTCCGCCAGATCACGCGGCACCGGGGCTTCCACATTATTGAAGTACGGGAAGGAGACTCCCGGAACGCCCGGTCCCTTTGACACTAGCTTACGATAGAACCGCCAATTAAGGCAAGTCCCCTTTCCGCCATGGCCCCTTTCCTTCCCAGGTCCTTGCCAATCTCAGCCGGAAACCTGAGAAAATCTCCGGGGAGCACGTCAGGATATCACCTCACATCTTCTAATATACTCCTAGTCTATAGATCAAGCCGTGGTTCATGCCTCAAGATTTGACAGCCCCCGCGGCCAGGCCCTTCACGAGGTTGCGCTCGGCCATCATAAACAATATGACGATAGGCACAATCCCGATTACCGCCCCGGTCATCAGGTGGTGCCAATTGATCGTCCATAATCTGATGAAATTGTATAGACCAACGGTTAGAGGCCTCATCTCCGCCCGCGATATGAATGTCAGGGCAAACATGAATTCATTCCATACGCTGATGAATGTATATATAGCGGTGGTGACGATCCCAGGTGCAGCTATGGGGATCAAGATCTTTGTTATGGTTTGAACCCTCGAGCACCCGTCAATCAGAGCGGCCTGCTCGATGTCAACCGGCACGTTATTGAAATAGCTTGATAGCATCCATATGGAGAAGGAGAGCGTAAACACCGTATTGGTAATGATCAGCGACTGGTAGGTATCAAGGAGGCCCCATATAGCCATGAGCTTGAACAGCGGCATGATTATTATCACCGGGGAAAACATCTGGACAACGAGGAACATGTACATGAACATCTTCCTGCCGGCGAAACGCAGCCTTGATACGGCGTAGGCGGCAGGGACGGCGAGGACGCCGTTCAGAATCGTGCATGTCACCGCAATAAGAAAGCTATTGGATATGTAGCGCCCCAGCGGGTACTGTTGCCATATCTCGATATAGTTCTTCCAGTAGATAACCTTGGGGATCCAGGTTGGAGGGGTCGAGTATACCTCGCCTACCTGCTTTAGAGAGGTTGAAAGCATAACAAAGAACGGAAATAGCAATGCAAATAACGCCACCGTGGAAATGACATAGAATGCAATCGCCTGTACCTTTTTCCTAATCGAACCCGAAAGCTCCAAGGACTATCCCTCCTTAAAATATAGCCTCGCATACGCCAGGCTAAATACAAGGAGAACGATGAAAGTGATAAACGCCATGACGGAAGCGTGACTGAAATCGAGAAACAGGAAAGCTGTCTTATATAGGTAGGTGACCAGAATGTCGGTGGTGTTCATCGGCCCACCCTTAGTGATGATGTATATTACATTAAAATCATTAAACGTCCACATTACGGAGAGCAAGGTGGCCACCAGTATAACCGGCCTCAGAAACGGCAGGGTTATATAGGAGAACCGCTGGAACGAGTTAGCCCCGTCAATCTGAGCTGCCTCATAGTATTCATGTGATATCGCCTGGAGCCCGGCGAGGAACGCCAACGCCATAAATGGTATGCCAAGCCACACATCAACCGTCAAATTCGCCCAAAAAGCCGTGGTCGGGTTGGCAAGCCAGGCCGGTGGATGGGGGGTAAAGCCCATCTGCTTGAGAAAATGATTCAACAGGCCGAACTGGCTGTTGAAGGTCCACATCCATATCATCGCCGCTATAGGGACCGGCGCGGCCCATGGTATGACGATCAACGTTCTTATAATGCCGCGTCCCCTGTAATCCTGGTTGAGGAGGACTCCGAGCCCGAGGCCGGCCAGCGTTTTCAAACTCACGGCTACCACGGTCCAGAAGACTGACCGGGCCAGGACGACCCAGAATGTCCTGTCAGCAAATAGGGACGAGAAATTCCCAAGCCCTACAAATCGAACCCAATCGCCCATCTTGTTCATCTCAAAGAACGAGGAGAGCAATGTGCTGATGACGGGGTAAAAGACTATGGCCACCATGGCCAGCAGGGCCGGTCCCATCAGTAAATACGCTATACCCGCTTCCGAATGAGACCGTCCCTTTGATTTTATCTTCATATTGTTCATCTTGACTTTTGCACCCCTTACAGTGGGATAGCGGGTTGCCGGATTGCCAGCCCCAGCAATCCGGCAACCCGCCATCCCCCCGGAAGTAATCACCACCGCTACGCTCTATGGATTAACTAACACCACTATGAACTGACTAATCATCATGGACCAATCTAAGGCCCGATCCATGAATTGACTACTTTCTCCTGTAGGCATCAATTTCCTTGGCCGCCTCATCCAGCGCCTGCTTCGGCGGCTTTATCTTCAGGAGCGCGGCGCCAACGGCATCCCACAGGACATCCTCCGCCTTGGCCCATTCGGACATCAAAGGCCATCCCTGAGCCCTCGGGAGCTGGTCTATATAGACCTTGTAGTAGGGCGTCTGGAAGTAGCTCATCGCCCCCACGCTGGCCCTGACCGGGAGCATGCCGAATGCCTTGTTGAACTCAAGTCTATACTTGTCCTGGTATATGAAATTGAGGTACTTAACCGCCGCCTCCTTATTCTTGGAGGACTTGAACATCACTATGGAATCCGTCACCATGAGAGTGCTCTGAGGCTTGCCATCGTTGTGAGGCATGGGCGCAACGCCCCACTTCAGGTTTGGAGCGCGCTCCTGCAGCATGGCGGCAAACCACGGGCCGGTTTCAACCATTGCGAGCTTGCCAGCTATAAACAGGTCCTGGAGAGAGCCCCTATCATTCTCTGTAACGTTGGGCTCTGTGACCTTGTACTTGTGGACGAGGTCGACCATGAACTGGAGGGCTTCGACACCAGCCTTGTCATTGAATTTGGCCTTGCCATAGCTGCCATCCGGTTCGATTTCAAAGAAAGAGCCACCGTTGCCATAGAGGTAGTAAACGAACTCCGTGAGCTCTACGAACTTCTTACCCGACACGCCTATCCCGTAGATCTTGTGTTTGGAAGTCACCTCTTGCGCGACCTTGACAAGCTCGCTCCATGTAGTAGGTGGCTTTGAAATCAAGTCAGAGCGGTAGAAGAGAGTCCTGGCGCTCATCGCAACCGGCAGCCCGTAAAGCTTGCCCTTGATCCTGGCCTCGAGAGCGCCCGGGTAGAAGCCCTTGATGAACTCCGGCGATAGCCACTTGTCCAGGGGCTCCAGAACCCCCATGTCGTTGAATTCCAGCACCCACCTGGTCCCGGTGTTTGCTATGTCCGGGGCCTGGCGACCAGCTATCCATGTCACGAGACGGTCGTGGCCCTCATTCCACGGGAGTATGATGGTCTCTACATCGATATCGGGGTTCTCCTTCTCGAAATCCTGCTCCATGGTCTGGTAAACTGTGTTGAACCTTGCGTCATAGTCCATCCAGACTACCCGCAGCTTCGTCTTGGCGCTTGCACTTATGGCGAGCGCAAACACCAGACACAACGCAGCCACGAGCACCAACCATTTTGACTTCATCATCACATTCATCCTCCTATGCATTTTTAGCTATCAGCCTTGACCATCAGCGGCTATCACTAGTCTTCAGTCATCTCAGTCATCACTGCTTCGCCTGCTTCCCCCAACCGTATAATCAGGTCGCCACCCCGCTCATTACCACCCCCCCCTATCTGAGACCCCATCAACTCTCCCCGTGTTCCCCTCAGGTCTGCCTCGTATCGGCCACGGTATAGCCACGCTAACTGCATTGCTACATTACTGCATTAGCTACGTTGACTGCACGGACCTACCCGGATTACATAGACTACCGGATCGCATAGGCTAAACCTCGACCACGACTAAACGTTGACTACCGCGCCAGTCTCGACCGAGGTCCTCGCCGCGAGCGCCACCTTCAGCGCGGTGACCGCATCCTGCGGGGTGACCATCGACGGAGGTGTGTTGGTCTCTATGCATTTGATGAAGTACTCTATCTCAGCGAGATAAGCGTCCCTCGACGGGACCTCGGGATAGCGGACCTTCTCGCCCCTCTTATGCACCGCCAGGGCCGGCTTTGCCGCCTCGCGGGCCTCTATATTCACCCCGGCCCGGGCCTGGAAGTCTACGCAGCCTTTCTCGCACACTATCCTCAATATGGTGGTGAAGGGGAAATCCTCGGGCATCATCCAGCCGCCCTCCACATTCGCCGTCCCGCCCGCCTCATAGGAGATCATCGTCACTATATGATCAAGTGCCCCCTTCTCGGATTTCAGGCCCCTCGCGAAGACCGACATCGGCTTGCCGAGGACCCAGTTCACGTAATCCAGGTCGTGAATATGGAGGTCGAGCGCCGCCCCGCCACTCAGCTCGGGCTTGAGAATCCAGTTGTCCGCCGACCAGACGGGCGTTGTGCTCAGCCTGGCAGCAGCGACCTCTACCGGCCTCCCGAGCTCGCCGCTGTCTATCACCTGCTTGGCCGCCAGGTACTCCGGCCAGAACCGGACCACGTGAGCCACCATGAACATAACCCCTGCTTTGCCCGTCGCCTCAACCATCCTCTCAGCCTGCTCGAGGTTGAGTGCTATGGGTTTTTCACAGAGGATGTGCTTGCCGGCCCTGGCAGCGGCCACGACATATTTCTCATGTAAAAAGGTTGGAAGGCAGACATCAACCACATCAATTGATTCATCTGCAATAAGGTCGTCAGGGTTTGAATAAACATTCGCGCCCCCGCACTTGCCTGCAAGGGCGGAAGCCGCCTCTGTATTAACGTCGGCCACAGCCGTTACCGTGGCCCCCTGGAGCTTTGCGTAAGCGTCGACGTGCACGCCTGCAATGAAGCCAGCCCCCAGAAGTCCCACTCGAAGAGCCATTCTCTCTCCCTCCACATCCGTTGATTAAGTTGATTAATTAGAGCCCGAGTATAGCATCCATAGCCCGCGAAGCGTTTGCGAGCCGGACCTCGGGGCAATACCTGTAATGGGGGATCATCTCGGCGATCAGGTAGCCGTCGTATTCGACATCCCTCAAGGCGCTGACGACGGCCGGCCAGTTTACATCCCCCTCCAGCAGGTCGACAAACCCTTCCGCGGTGCCGACGCTCCTCCTAAAATCCTTGAGGTGGACCTTCTTTATGCGCTTGCCGAGGATCCTTACCCACTGCTCGGGGTAGCCCGTCAGCATTACATTCCCCACATCGAGGTAGGCGCCCAGGTAGGGGCTCCCTATGGAATCAATAAACTCCCTGAGCTCCAGCGGGCTGAGGAGAAATCTATTCCAGACATTCTCCAGTGCGATGTTGACCCTGGCCTTTTCGGCCGCCGGCACCAGCTTCTCCATCGCCTCGCGCAGCTTGGCATACGCCACCTCATACGGCACAGGCTTCACTTCCGGCATGAAGAAGACGTCGACGGCCCCTGGTAACACCAGCAGGGCATCCGCCCCCAGGGCTGATGCAATCTCGAGGCCGCGTTCGACTATGTGCATGGCCTCCCGGCGGACCTCTTCATCGTCATCTGTGAGCGACTTCTCCCAGAGTAAGCCCGTTGCGACGCTGCAGATATCTATGCCAATGGACTTCGCGTGATCTCTTATGGCCTTCAAGCGCTCCGGCTGGACATCCACCGGGAGGGCTCCCGACCCGGCAAAGCATAGCTCAACGCCGTCAAACCCCAGCTCCCTGGCCTCATCCAGGCAGCTCATGATATCCTTGCTCCCTTCAAGCCCTCCCGGGAAGGACCAGTAGTTGATGGCCTTTTTCATTGACTCCATCCCCCCATCGTATCTGCCTGATCTACCTGCTTAATATACCGATCTACTTCTACCGAATCTACGCACTGCCCGTTTCATTGCCCTTTGTCCTGGCCCAGCCTGCCGCGATGAATCTCTCCTTTCAACTCAACGTCCGGCGTCAATGCTCGATATCAGGCTCCGGTATGGCCCGTAGCCCAGGGCTGGCCTCGGGTCGAAATCGATATATAGCTCGATATACCCGTCCCCCGAGTCCCTGCACTGCCGCTCCTTCCTCGCCTCGAGCAGCCCCTTGATTATCCGCTGCTGGGATTCGAACTTGCTCAGGGCCGAAGCTACCTTCGCCTCGGCAGATGGAGGCGCCTTTATAGCCCTGTTCGCCCGGATGGAGCTATCGCTACCAGCGACGAGTGCATCCTCGGGCGAGAAATCCCCCCACACGGCATATTCGAGGAAGGACTTGATCCTCACCGGCTTCCCCCAGTCCACCAGGATCTCATCCCCCACCTGCGGTCCATCGAATGCGCCGATGCGGCCCACCGACTCGTGGTCGATATGCTCCCGGTAACGGTTTGGTATAACAAGCCTCGTTATCCCAAGATTACGTAGATTCTTAATAGTCTTGGTAAAACTGCCCTCAGCCCCCCACGGCAACATCCACCCTATGTTAGGGAGCACGCTGTAATCAGGGTAATCAAATCTAATTAGGTTGCCCTCGCCAAACCCGAGCTCTGCATAGGCCGCCCTGGTCTCGTCCCTTCGCTTCTTGACGATGATATCCTTGTCCTCGGGGAAGCTATAGCCTCCATTGCCATTGCAGAATATGAACACAAAGGGCTCACCGCCGCTTTCGGCCACGGCCTGGATAAGGTAGCCGGCCCCAAGAATAGCGTCGTCGTCGTGGGGTGAGAAGATGGCCACCCTCTCCCCGCCCCTCTCCCAGCCGGGGAAGAGGAGATCGATATCCCCTGACTGCGTGGCCCTGCGAAGATCATAGTACCGGAATCCCATCAACCCTTAACCTCCCATTCTGATTCAGACCCTCATCCTGATCATTCTGATTCGAACCCTCAACCTCCGCGTCCTCGATCCGTTGAGCCTGAAACTATTTCCTGGCAGCAGTCCTCTGCGTAGCAGTCCCCTGGATAGCAGACCTCTGCGCAGCGGACCTCTGCCGGATGTGCCGCTCAAATGCAGCCTCAAAAACCGGAATGCTCGCCCCCAGGAGGCGGGCGGACTCGCCCAGGCTCGAGATCTTCACCGGGACTCTCTCGTCCAGTATCGGCCGGAATTTGTTTATGGCGCGCCCTATTTCCTCGAAAAGCGGCTGCCCCTTCTCAATTATCTTGCCGCTCAGGAATATCACATCCGGATTCAGGATGCGGCTCAGATTCACGATGCCGGCAGCCAGGTAGCCAGCAACCTTCTGAATAGCCTCCATGGCAACGGCATCGCCCTGGCGCGCCGCCTGGGAGATTGCTGACACGGGAATCTTGCCCTCCTGGTCCCGCTCCGCGGTTGAGAGGACGCTATCTCTTCCTGCATTCAACATACCATCTACATACTCCACAAGCGCCTTCATGGAGGCGACGCGTTCCAGGCAACCACGGTTCCCACATTCACATTCCGGTCCATCCATATCTATCACGGTATGACCGATCTCGCCCGCCACCCCGTCGGCCCCCCTGTGAATCCTGCCGTCGACCATGAGCCCGACGCCGATACCGTCAAATATATTGAGGTATAGAAGATTTTTGACGTCCGTCTTCTCGCCGAAGTAGTGCTCGCCAAGTATGGCCGCGGCGGTCTCCTTTGTGATGAAGACGGGATAGCTAAAGGCCTGGGTGAGCATGGTCTTGAGGGGGACATTCCGCCAGCCGAGCGGGTAGGAGACCAGTACCGTGCCCGTTTCGGGATCGGATATACCCGGCACCGCCACCCCGATCCCCAGGATCTGCTCCCTCATGGATACCCGGGTCTTGATGAAGGTATCCAGGGCGCGGATCAAATCCAGCATCAGCGTGTTTTCACCGGGCTTGACGTGAAAATTCGCGCTGCTGATTATCCGGCCCGCCAGGTCCACCACCGCAACCTTGATATCCTTATCGCTCATATCAACGCAGATGCTGTATTTGCCCTCACCGTTGATATCATATAGGACCGCGCGACGCCCACCCGTTGACTTTCCGATGCCTTTTTCCTTTATGAAGCCCAGCGCGACCAGGTCCCTTATTATATTCGTCGCGCTCACCGTCGTAAGGCCCGTCATCCTCGCTATATCCGGCTTCGAGACCGGCCCGTACCGGCGCACGATATCGACCACGGCCGCCCTGTTTTCCCTGTAGACTGATTGAACATTCTTACCTGAATAGACTTTGCCGTCCAAGCCTGCGCACTTCTTCCCCTATTTTTAGGTGTTTTAAGTGTCCTAAGTGTCCTGAGCTCCCCTGCTTTGGTGCCTCGCGCTTTGGTGCCGCGCACTTCGGCTCTAGGTGCCCGGTGCCGCGCAGGTTCAAACCTACATGGGAATATTCGAAATGCGTTTACGAAGTAACGCGAGGGCACTGCTATAGCCGCGTAGGCACCGTACGAACCCGAAGACCTGCAACTTCATACATTAAGAGAGCGGGACCACTCTGCGTCGAACCCACGTGAATCGGGCTGATGCATATAAAAAGCCGGAATATGCAATGATCATGGGATATTACTTTGCAAAGACCTTTTATAATCTCTATTTCTAAGTGTTCTACATGCCTGGTGAATTTCCTGCTTCACTTAGAAAAAAAATCTCCCAGGTTGCCGGGAGGCCCGTGGGGGTTCGTAGATATGAGGTTCGCATTCGTAGATAGAGGTCCGCAGAGGAACATCATACATCCCGGCAAATCAGCTCGCCTGGTAACCCTCGCCCGGCAGAATCATATGTTGCCAGGGCAACCTCCAGGGCTCTTAGTTCATCCCCCCTGTAGTTGCTGGGCAGAGGCTTTAATTCTTATGGCTTTCTCTTGATAAAATATATTTACAAAAATGATAGCAACCCCCAGAATCGGCAGGAGGGCCGTAGCGAGCGCAATTCGCAACCCGAGATGGTCAGCCAGGGCCCCTATGATCCACGGGTAGACCATGCCGCCTATCGCGCCGGCGGCGATCAGGGCCCCAAAAGCGCTGCCAGTCATGGCCCCGAATCTCCCGCCGGCATATGCAAGGATGGTGGGCCAGATCGGCGAATATGCGAGCCCGACAAGAAAGAAGGTTATGAGGGCAAGCCATGGCGCCCGAACGACGATGGCCAGGGCCAGCAGGGCAAAACCCGCAACTGCGCAGCAGAATACCAGGGCCGCCTCGGAGCAGTACCGCAACACAAAGCCCGCACTGAATCTCCCGATGATCATCGACCCCCAGAAGAGGGAAAGGGCCGAGCTTGCCAGGATCGCGCCTGCGGACAGGCTTGTTGCCATATACGTCGGGACCCAGCTTGCAACCCCCATCTCGGACCCAACGTAAAACGCCATGCCGAGCGCAAGCTTGAGAAAAAGCCTGTCGCCCCCCAGCTTCCGGAGCTTGTCCACGGTTATAGGCTCATCAGATCCCGAAGCCCTCGGGAACACCTGCCTTGCGAGGGTTCCGAAGCATACAAGGGCCAGGACCGCGGTGGCTACGTACATCACACGCCAGCTCAGATTGCTCGCCACCAGGCTGCCCGCTATAAACGGCCCGAGGAGCGCGCCAAGCCCGAAGAAGACCTGCGACAGGTTGAGGAAGAACCCCTTCCTCTCAGGATTCAAGTCCGCTACCAGCGCGCTGACGGTGCCTTCAGTGATCCCGCACCCCATGCCGAGGACAAATGACGAAACGAGCATAAGCCCGAATGACGGTGAGAATCCGAACCCCAGGAGGCCGCAAGCCATGATGGCAAGGCCCAGGATTAGAACCCTGCGCCCGAGGATATCAGACATGATCCCGGAGAACACCACCACGGCTGAAAAACCGAGGAAATAAATCAGGAATAGGGCGCCGAGCCTTGCCAGGCCGACCCGCAGGTCGCCATCGATACTTACGAGCGAGGCTGGTGTGATGTTCGAAGCTATAGCCATCGTGACTACCGCGAAATACGACAAATAGGTAAGCTTCTGCGAATTATACAAAAAGATCACCGCTCCTCCAGGACTGCTCGCCCATCTCTGTGCGTCCATTATATTCACATATTTTCACATATTCACGGCGCGACATCATAATAAGCAGGCGGATTCAAGACCGCCCTCCAGAAAACCTTGAGCCGGTCCCGGTAGAAGTCGTAACCAGAATCAAAGGGGCTGACCTCCGAGATATGCCTCTCACATCGCCTGCACACGAAATGACCCAGGATGGTGATCCCGCGCACCATCATTCTACCACATATGATGCATTTCCTTCGCTCCAGAATCCTGCCCCTGCGCCCGGTCACGTATCCCACCGCCCAGATAGCATCGTTCATCTATAGAATTCCCGCCCTTTCGCCATATTCCTTCTTTGAACCTCTGCCCTGCTATTAAGGTATTCCCCGGTGTGAAGAAATGTGAGGCGTATTGTGAGGCATATCGGAGGCATATTTTGGGCCCGGTCACCTCACCACCTCCCCGGTGACCTCGAGCGGTAATCTCAAGCATTTTCCCCCTCCGATTTCCCCGCTGTTTTCAGCCTGCGCCACAGGGTGGTCTGGCTGATCCCGAGAAGCGCCGCCGCCCTTCTCTTGCTCCCCCCGCACTCCTTTAGCGCCCTCTCGATAGCCTCCAGCTCCATCTCGCGGAGGCTTCTACAACCGCCCTCCTCACCCCCCTCACGGCGCCCATGCGACCCGGGGCATTCCTTGCTGGATAACATGGAATTCACGAGGCCGGGGGGCATACTCCCGTCCCCGGGGTCGGCCAGGGCTCCTATACGCTCCACGAAATTCTCCAGCTCCCGGATATTGCCAGGCCACCTGTAATTCAACACGACCTCCATATCCTCAGGATCCAATTCCTTGAGGGGGTGGCCGAGCCGGAGCTCGCACTTTCTCATGAAGTATTCAAGACATGCCCGTATGTCTTCCTTACCCCGTTCCCTTAGGGGTGGAAGCATGAGATTGAGGACGTCAAGGCGGTAGTATAAGTCCTTCCGGAAGTTACCTTCCTGAACAAGGGCCTCGAGATCCTTGTTCGTGGCCGCGATGATCCTTATATCCACAGGTATGACCCTATCATCCCCTAAACGTATGACCTCCTTTTCCTGGATGACCCTGAGGAACCTCGCCTGCACGCTCAGGGGCATCTCGCTGACCTCATCAAGGAATATGGTCCCCCGGTGAGCCAGCTCAAACAACCCCGCCTTCCCCTGCTTCCGCGCGCCCGTAAACGCCCCCTCCACATAGCCGAAGAGCTCGCTCTCCAAGAGGCTTTCAGGCAGGGCCGCGCAATTCACCGCCACAAAAGGGCCATTAGCCCTCGGGCTTGCGTTGTGGATGGCCTGGGCGAACATCTCCTTGCCCGTGCCCGTTTCACCGCAAATCAGGATGGGGCTATCCATCTGGCTGTATCGCTTCGCCATTTCAACCAGCTGCGACATAGCACGGCTCGACCCGATGATATCCGAGAAATGAACCCTGGCGACAAGGCCCCGCGTCGCCAGCGCCTTTCGCGCCTTGGCCTCGAGGCCCTGGATCCGGCCTATATCAAGAAAATTTACCACGGCGCCAACAGGCCGTCCGTCAAGAACGATGGGGATACGATTAGTTATGACCTGGACCCCGCCAATATTCCGTATCTTGCCAACCTCGGGCCCTGTCTTGAGAGCTAGGATATCTGTGCCGCGTAACTCCGGCATTACGAAGTCTATGGGTTTGCCAATGACATTGGATGCCTTGAGGCGAGTTATCTGCTCAGCCATGGGGTTGAAGACGGTGATTATCCCGTTCTTATCGAGGGCGATGATCCCGTCATAGGCGAAATCCAGGATCGCGCGGATGTTCTCAGTCCGTTCCCGCTCCCGCTGCTTGACGGGGATGAGGCGCCAGGCCTCGAGAAGGGCGGCGGCGAGCGCCTCCTCCCCAGCCTTTATCCTGAGCCCCTGAATGCCATAGGAGGCTGCAAGGGAGGTGACAGCAATGCCCCCGAGGAGAACCTCCACCCCAAGGTCCCGCATCCGTCGAATTGCGTCATGAAGGGCCTTGGGCCTGTCCGAATCGAGGACATAGGCGCCCACGAACTTCATGCCCAGGAGAGGGGCCAGCATCGAGGCGCCCTTTACAACATTGGACATGTGTGCGACCCCGACCCTGTCGCTGACCGCCCTCGCGGCATTCAGGGCGCGGGCTATATCATAACCCGTTATCTCCACGTTTACGAGGGGGACATCTGAAACCTGCCGGGCGCGCCTCAGGCTGTAGCCCCACCTGCTGACCACAACCTCAATCCCTCTCTCACTGCATGTGGCCAAGAGCTTGAGCCGCTCCTCCCCTACGGCGACCACTATATCTACCCCGACGTCGATGCCCAGGGAATCCTCCAGTTTGCCAACCAGCTGTGCAGTCTCCTCCTCCGGCGCGATAAATAGAATCTTGCCCAATGCCCGGCTCCCTCCTCAATAATTAAGTACCAATGTAAGTAACTGTGTGATTACCAATGAATTTACCAATAGATTACGGATGCGCTTTTCATTCTGAAATACGAGAGCCAATACCGACCTCCTGACGAGGCAATATTTGATCCAACGTTTCATTTTGTAAAGACCATGTTTCATTTTTTAATTCGACGTTGCCGTTTCCTCTCCTGCCGGGCGGCTCTGCTCCGGCCCCGGACCGCGCCTCGAAAATTAATTTATGGCCATATGCCTTGACCCTAAGGCATATGGCCTGTGCCCACGATGCTTTCCCCTGGTCTCCTGGCATCCATCTTGCTTCATGTGATGGATAAGACATTGAACATGTAAAATGTGTGGAACACCCCAGTAGTCGCCTGTAATCCTAAGGGCGAGTTTCGAAGATTACCGCTGCTTTTCCAGGACTTACGGTGTTTGCGTGACGGGGCCTTTGAAATTTGGCAGGGCCCTCGCGCCAAATTTCAACGGAGGCGCGCCGCAAGCGCGCCGTCCCCGGAGCGCAATACCGTAAGTCCTGGAACGTGCTGGTAAACTGGCACAAATTAGGGAACCTGCACTTAGCATAACTGTAAACATCTCATCTCCACTATCATGGCACATCTCTATTACTGGCATCGACTATGTAAGGAGGTCTTTATCAATGAACGGAAAAGTGCAGCTGCTGATCACCGGCGGGGATGTTTACACCCCATCGAGGCCAATCAAGGCCGATATCGTAGTGAAAGATGAGAAGATCGTTTCCCTTCAGGCCCCCGGGACGTTCCAGGGGGAGGCGGAAAAGATCATCGATGCATCCGGGAAGTCCGTCATCCCGGGCCTGATCGATACCCACGCCCACTTCAGGGAGCCCGGCTTCACCCACAAGGAGGACTTCGAGACGGGCACACGGGCCGCCGCGGCGGGAGGCGTCACCCTCGCCGTTGACATGCCTAACACCAAGCCCACTACCAATTCGCCCGAGCGCTTCGAGGAGCACCGCAAGGCCTCCGAGCAGAAGGCAATAGTTGACTTCAACCACTGGCCGGGACCTCCCCATGACCTGGATCAGATCAAGGACCTGATGGACATGGGCGCAATAGGTATCAAGGTCTTCATGATGAAGGATACCAAGCGGGGTTATCCCCACATGCCCGAGCTGGGCATAACCGACGACGGTCACCTCATGGAGATTATGAGGGCATGCCAGAAATACGGCGCGATTGTCGCAATTCACCCTCACAACCAGGAGCTCTGTGAGCATATCGAGAAACGGTATTTCTGGGAGAAGGGCCTCACGAGCCCTGGAGACTACGCCAAGGCATTGAGATGGGGCGACTCGATAATCTACGACACGGCCTTCGCCCTGCTCCTCCTCCTGGCGCGGTCAACAGGTGTCAAGCTGCACCTCCTGCACCTCAACACCTATCTCGGCGTCGAGATGGTGAGGCTTGCCACGCAGTATAACGTGAATGTGACGGCTGAGATCAACCCGCCGCACCTCTTTGTCACATGGAAGGACGTCCAGGAGAAGGGCCCTTATGTGCTGGGGACGTGGACGCCGCCCAAGGACCAGGAGGCCCTGTGGCGAGCATGCACGGAGGACCTGTTTACCGTCCTGCTTGCAACCGATCACGCGCCTCACGCGAAAGAGGAGAAGGAGATCGGCTGGCAGGATATGTGGAAGGCGCACGGCGGCGCCCCGTATATCCAGCATTATCTCTCGCTGCTCCTCACGGCGGCGAACGAGGGCAGGATAACAGTCGAGCGGATCGTCAAGCTCTGCTCGGAGACGCCTGCGAAGGTCTTCGGCTTCTACCCGCGCAAGGGGGTCATCCAGCCCGGCTCTGACGCCGACCTGGTAATCATCGACATGAATAAAAAGGAGGAAATAACCACAGATAGAATTTATAGTAAGTGCGGCTGGACTCCTTTCGAGGGATGGGAGGTAAAGGGCGTGCCCATCCAGACGATCGTGAGAGGCAAGGTAGTCATGGAGAACGGGGAGGTGATCGGCGAGCCCGGGCATGGGAAGTTCATTACGCCGCAGAGGTAGGCACAATTAAAATTATAGGTAGCAACTAAAGGTAGACGGGTAGATATCGATAAGTAATAGCCGGGTAATAGTAAACTGCAGGTAAGGAAGCAACTATAATTTACAGGGGGTGAGGAGTTTCATGATGAATAGGGGTTTGAAACGCCTGGCAAGCGGTTTGTTGATGGGGATAATGTTCCTATCCCTGTGCGTGGGGGTGGCCGCAGCCCAGGAGGAGAAGTTTCCGACCAAGCCCATCCGCATGATTATAACGCATGATGTCGGCGGCAGCGTCGATATGGCGGCAAGGGGAATAATCCCTTACCTAGAGAAGTACCTCGGGGTGAATATACAACCAGAGAATATGGTCGGCGCCGGCGGGCGGCGGGCGATGGAATATATGTTTAATCAGGCTCCCGCCGATGGTTATACAATCGTGGTGTCGGCCTTCCCATCCAGGCTGCTCGGTGAGCTGACCTATCCCCAGTCGAAATATAAGATGTCGGAGTTCGTCCACCTCGGAGCGTGGGTGGGCGGGGACTATCGATCGATAATAGTGGCCAAATCATCGAAATTTAAGACATTTAACGACATCCTGAATGAATCCAAAAAGAGGAAGCTGACGGCCGCCGGTGGAGGGGGCCTCGGCTCCACGTCGCAGCTCCAGGCCGTCATGTTGAAGGATGTCGTTGGTCTGAATGCTGAGTTTATCCCCTTCGACAGCACGGCGGAGGTTGCCGCCGCAGTGCTCGGGAAACATGTGGACTTCGGTTTGATGCCCCTTTCGAGCTCCCTGCGGTATGCGAAAACGGGCGATGTGAGGATCGTGGCCGTCCACTCGCGCAAGAGGATGCCCGAATGTCCTGATGTGCCTACCATGGAGGAGCTGGGGTTCCCAGGCGTGGTAATTCCCTACGGTGTCGGCGCCTGGGCGCCTCCTAAGACCCCGGCCTCGAAGGCCAAAATCCTCGAGGAGGCGATCGTCAAGGCATCCAATGACCCGCAATTCAAGGCATGGGCTGAGAAGACCGATATGCTCCTCGAACCGCTTAATGCTGAGGAATTCTACAGGACGACGATGGATGATTATAAGAACATCCAAAAGGTCCTGCCTATGCTGATGAAGGCAGCGGGGACGAGCAAATAGCATCAAAAGCATCATACCTGCGAATTGCCGTTCATTAATCGCCGTTCATTGTCCGGCTTCAGTCTAAACAGGGGTAAGCCCGCTGCGACCTCGCTGCGACCTCAGGGTTGCCAGCGCAGGATGCGCCACCGGGGCCGCAGCGGGCTCCACACACTAAACTACACACCTATAATAGTGGGCTGGAGCTGATGTAAAAGACACGAGGGGGCGAAGATATGTCAAAAAAGGCGACCTATACCTGGGTCGGCATCGCTGAGTGGTTATTTCCCCTTGTCCTGCTGGCATTCTGCCTCCTGCTCTTCTTTATGGGATTTAGATATCAACCAAGGACGAGGGAACTGCCTCAAATCATCGCAGCTATTACCGCGGCGATGCTGGTGGCACACCTGGCGCTCATACGCATGGATCGCAGGGACGCAAAGACGGTGCCGATGCCGCGGGCCAATAAGGCGGCGTTGATTTACTCACTCCTGGCCGTACCTGTGTTTATCCTGATCCTCCATTTCCTGGGCTTCATTATCGCTTCTCTGGTCCTGGTAGCGGCCCTCACATATATTCTCGGGATGCGCCGCACCCCGGTGCTTGTCGCTGTGCCAATCGGCGCCACGCTTTTTCTATATGCGGTCTTTGGGATGCTCCTCGGTGTCCCGCTGCCGCGTGGGCTGATATTCCAGTTACTTTTCCATTAATACCTGGGCCAGGATAAGACCGCTACCGCTAAAGCGCGTAGATATAAATAAACGCGATATATGCGGTATAGAGGTCCTTCTCGAATTAAAAACCCCTTTCTGAATCTCTAAAAACCCCGAAAGGAGTGAGGTCCCATGCAATGGCTTCAGGCCCTCTCCACCCTGGCAAACCCCGCATGCATAGCGTTCATGCTGCTTGGGTGCATAATTGGCATCATCGGGGGAGCCCTCCCGGGGATTGGTGCCAGCCTGACCATGTCACTACTTATTCCATTTACATTTACGCTGCCCAAAACCATAGGGCTACCGTTCCTGATCGCGGCATGGTCGGCGGTCCTGTGGGGCGGCTCCATCACCGCCATCCTGCTGAATACCCCGGGGACCGGCGGCAACGTGGCGACGTGCTTCGATGGCTTCCCCTTGTCGGAGAAGGGTCGAGGCGGGGTCGGCCTCGGGATATCCGCTATGTCATCGATGGTGGGCGGCCTCGTAGGGATCATCGTGTTGATCCTATTTGCGCCACTGCTCGCCAGCTTCTCTTTAAGATTCGGGCCTGCGGAGTACTTCCTTCTAGCTATATTCGGTATGAGCATCATAGCCACGACTACAGAAGGCGCTGCCCTCAAGGGGCTCATAGGCGCCGGGATCGGCCTTCTCATCAGCCTTATAGGCTATGACCTGATCTCCGGCGAGATACGCTACGACTTCGGAACCCTCTACTTACAGGATGGCATCCCCTTCCTGGACGTGATAATCGGGCTCTTCGCCGTCTCGCAGGCGTTCGTCTTCGCCGAGGAGCTCGAAGCCACGGTCGCCAAGGCGGGGAAAGTGGTAGGTAGCGCCTTCGAGGGTATACTCATCCCCTTCAAGTATGTCGTAACGCTGGTGCGGAGCTGCCTCATAGGAGTTATCTTCGGCTTCGCTCCCGGCGTGGGCACCGCCGCTGCAAACATGGTCGCCTGGACGGAGGCAAAAAGGAGCTCCAGCCACCCGGAAACGTTCGGCTCAGGTGACGAGGAAGGATTAGTGGCAGCCGAGACTGCAAACAATGCTGTTCAAGGTGGCGCCCTCATCCCCGCCCTCACCCTCGGCATTCCGGGCAACTCCGATTCGGCGGTCTTCCTGGTCGCGCTCATGATGTACGGCATAACGCCCGGCAAAGATCTCTTCGGGAACAACCCCGACCTTGTCTATGTGCTCTTTACGGCCTTGCTGATAGGCCAAATCCTCTTTTTCGCGATAGGAGTGCCGTTTTCTAATCTCTGGGCGAAGGTGACCATAGTCCCAACAAGCATCGTTATGCCGGTTGTGTTGATAACCTGTTATGTGGGGGCTTTCGCGCTAAGAAACAACATCTGGGACATTCTCACGGTCTCCATATTCGGACTGCTGGGATACATCATGAAGAAGCTCAAATTCCCTGTGGTCCCGATGATGCTCGCCGTGATCCTCGGGCCCATAGCGGAAAAGAACTTCTACCGGGCCCTCTTGATATCCGGCGGCTCCTTTAAGATATTCGTTTCCAGCCTGATATCTCAAGCCCTTATCCTGCTCATTGTTTTCGCGCTCGCCTTTCCATATATTTCAAGCGTTTTAAGAACGCGGCGGCAGAAAAATAGGGATAAAAACGGGGCATTGGACACACCACGGAGGTGCGAGTCATGAATATGTCCGTAAAAGCCGGGGGGCTTGAGCTCAAGAATCCCCTAGTCCTTGCATCAGCAAGCTACAGCGCGAATGCATCGGGGATAGAAAAATATATAAGGCTCGGCTTCTCGGCCGTGATAACAAAGACGGTCACGAGGAAGCCGCTCGCAGGTGCGCCCCCACCGAGGATATTCTGGTACGACCCGAATGAAAAGCGGATGCTGAGCGGGGTCGAGGCCCTGCGAAACCCGGGCTACGAGAAGGTCTGCGAGGCTATAGCCAGGTGCAAGCCCCTTGCCGCCCAGGAGGATTGTAAAATCATCGCGAGCCTCAGCGGCCAGTCTGAACAGGAGATGGCCGAAATGGCAAGAGCCCTCGAGAGCGCGGGAGCCGATGGCATTGAGCTCAACCTCGTTTGCCCGTCCACAGGCCCCCATCTCGGGCCGGATTATGACCGCCTCGGCAAGTACTGGTCTGAAACGCCTGAGCGGGTCATCTCGGTCATATCTGCCGTGAAATCCGCTGTCAACGCGCCGGTATGGGCGAAGTGCACCCTGGGCAGCATCATCAAACCCGAATTCATAAAAGAGGTGGATGCGAAGGCCCCGCCAGATGCGTATGCGTTCATAGGCGGGCGCATGCCCTGCCTCGTGATAGATACCGATACGGGAAAGCCGAAATTCCCGGGGAATACGCTCCTGAGGTTCGAAAAGGGCATACCTGTCATGCCGACGGTCACGGGGCCCGTCAAGCCGAGCACGATATTGCATACGGCCTACCTTGCAAAAATCACGAAGACCCCGCTCATATGCTCAGGCGGCTTGGGCAAAGGCCTAGACATCATTGAGGCCCTTATGGTAGGCGCCTCGGCGGCGTGTATCAGCACAGCCGTCTATAGAAAGGGTGACATTTCGCTCGAGATACTCAGGGAGATACAGGACTTCATGGAGAGGAAGGGGCTTTCCTCGCTGGACTCTATCAAAGGGATCGCCCTCCAGCACATCCCTGACCCGCCGCTCCTGAAAGTCCCGGGGCTCTGACCGAATAACTAATATGACCCAATATATGACTATAATGACATCTACTCTACCGGCACCCGCCCCAGATTGATCAGCCCTGAGTCGGGCTGAATTGCATCATTTGGGGATAAAGTCGGAATAAATTCAGATCGCTTCTGGAGCTAAAGTATACGGGGAGGCATTCCGATGGACGTCGCAGAGGATATCCAGCAAATAAAGGAGAATCTGGCCCAGGCGGTGCGCGTCCTGGCCAATGGCGGGATTCTCACCCTCATGGTGGGGCACGTAAGCCAGAGAGTTAAATCCGATGGGAGCATAGTAATCCTGGGACACGCTCACAGGCTTGGGAAGACGCTCAGCAAGGTCGCGGCCGGCGATATGGTGACTATTGACATGAATGGGAATCTCATAGATGGGCGCCTCGGCCCGCCTGGGGAGAGGTTTATTCACACAGCGATATATCGCGCGAGGCCGGACGTAGGAGCCGTGATACATGCCCATCCCCTCGCCTCCTTGCCGTTCGGCATAGCAGGTGTTGAGATCATCCCAGTGTTTGCCAGGGCTGTGCAGCTCGGGCCGAAGGTGCCGATCTTCGATTACCCGGGCCAGATCGATACGGAAGCCAAGGGCGAGGAGCTTGCGCGCAACCTGGGCCCCAACAAGGCTTTGCTCCTCCGTGGACATGGGATCGTGGTCGTGGGCGAAACCCTCGAGGAGGCCTGCGTGAACGCTTTTATGCTCGAGATGAACGCTGATATCCAATTCAAGGCGAGCCTGCTGGGCTCAGCCAGGCCCGTGACCCCCGAAGAAGTCTACGGCGAGAATCATCAGAGCCGCCATACGCCTACAAGCTCATGGTTTTATTTCGTAGAGCGCTACAACGGCTGCGGCGATTAGGGGATAATACAACTCGCGCTCTATTATAAGGCATGAGGCTATGAGGCCGCGTGTACAGCCCACTAAGTAACATGGGGGACGTGGCCTCAGCTATATTCCTCGATAACTGCACTTGAGTCTAACTCGAGTCTATCGCCGATAGATATCAAGTTTAGATTCCCCCAACTTTCAAAATGATGAAATCTTCTACCGAAGGAAAAACTAATATGGCGACGAATACGGAAGAAGATTGTACCTGACCGGGGTCCGGCCCACCTACCTGTGGTAACCCTGATCATCAATGTCAATGATGGATTGCTTCAAGGGTTGGCGGTATAATGGTCTAACTAGAAGTCTCACTCACTCGACTACGACAAGATTGGATGCTACAAAGGGGGTGTTTCTTTATGAATGGCTTTACTGAAGCGCTTGGGATTACAGTGGTAGGAATGGTCACAGTTTTCGCTGGCCTATTGGTCCTCGCGTTCTGCATAAAGCTCCTCGAGAGGCTCTTCGGCCCCGAAAACGCCCCTCTCGAGCAGGAGCAGGGCATGGCTCAGCTTGAGCCTGCCGAGGGTGGCCGAGAAGAGGCTCAGGTATATGAGGGTCTGGCCGGGGAGATAATAGCGGCGATTACTGCGAGCCTTATTGCCGCAGGAGTCAACCCGAAGCGCGTCACCATACGGCCCGCGGACGCGAGCGCAGCGGAGGAGAAAGAGGACCGTGCTATAGCATAGGATGTTCTCTTAAGGATATCCTTTCGAAAACATTGTACATGAGTTCACAATTTGAGAACGATAGCTGGACGATAGTCAATAGTGGCCAATGGCTAATTTGAATCGCCAATGGTCAACTTGCTGGTGGTTGAGGGTTTACAATGGTTACCAAAGTGATAGTCACTGAGCGACAAATAACATATAGCGATTACCAGGGGCACCCGAAGAGGTTATCTATCTAAAGGGGTTACCCCATTATATTTTTTATTAGAAAGGCAAGATGGTCGTTTTATGAGAAAATTTAAAGTAGTGGTCGGCGGAAACGAGTATGACGTAGAAGTTGAAGAATACCGCGAGGAAGAGGCGGCTGCAGAGCCTGTTGCGAAGAAGCCCGTCGCCGTGGCGACACCGGCACCGGCGCCGAAGCCCAAAGCCGTACAGCCCAAGCCCACCCGCGAGGGGCATGCCCCCAATTCCAAGACGATCACCGCCCCTCTTGGTGGAACCATCCTCAAGGTCAACGTCAAAGAAGGGGACAGGGTTAAGGCGGGGCAGATCGTTCTGACCCTCGAGGCTCTCAAACTCGAAAACGAGATTGCTGCGCCGGCAGACGGGGTTGTTCGCGAAATCGTCGTGTCGTCCGGAAACACCGTAGAGATCGGGCAGACGTTGATGGTTATCGAACTTGACTGATGGTTATAAACACTGATGGTTATCAACCGTGAGCAGTGGGAAAACGCGGGAAAAATAATTAAGGTAGAATTCAGTAGATCGGTCCCCCGATCTATATCCCGATCTATATATAGTAATGGCAATAGCAATAAACGTCCTTAAGGGGGCATAGTTCAAGGTGCTAACTCGAATGTTGGAGTTCATAAGGAGCACGGGTTTCGTCAATATCACCCCTGGCGAGGCCCTGATGATTCTTGTATCATTTGTCCTGCTCTACCTGGCCATAAAAAAGGGGTACGAGCCGCTGCTCCTGGTCCCGATCGGGTTCGGGGTCATGCTCGCTAACCTCCCGCTCGCCAATTTAATGGAGAAGGGCGGGTTGCTATACAACCTTTACCAGGGGGTCAAGCTCGGCATATACCCGCCCCTCATCTTCCTGGGGGTCGGGGCGCTCACGGATTTCGGGCCGCTGATTGCAAACCCGTTTAGCATACTCCTCGGGGCGGCAGCGCAAATTGGCATATTCACCACCTTCCTGGGTGCTATAGGTCTCAATTTCACCCTGAAGGAGGCTGCCTCGATCGGCATAATCGGCGGGGCCGATGGGCCGACGGCGATATATCTCACATCCAAGCTGGCGCCCCACTTGCTTGGGCCCATCGCGATAGCAGCCTACTCTTATATGGCTCTCGTCCCAATTATCCAGCCTCCAATAATGAAGGCCCTGACGACCCCGGAAGAGCGCAAGACAATGATGGCACAGCTAAGAACGGTATCTAAGGCCGAGAGGATCATCTTCCCCATAGTTGTCACCGTCCTTGGAATCTTGATTGTCCCGTCCGCCGGGGCTCTAATAGGTGCGCTCATGCTTGGCAATCTTATGCGCGAGAGCGGCGTTGTGGACCGGCTGACCAAGACCGCCCAGAACGAGCTGATAAACATCGTGACGATATTCATTGGCTTGACCGTGGGCGCCACAGCAAATGCGGCCACATTCCTGACCTTCCGGACCATCAGCATTGTTATCCTAGGCCTCCTGGCCTTCGCCGCAAGCACCGCAGGCGGGGTCATTTTCGGCAAGATCATGTATAAGCTAACCGGGGGCAAGGTGAACCCCTTGATAGGCTCGGCGGGCGTCTCGGCCGTTCCAATGGCCGCCAGGGTCTCACAAAAGGTGGGCCAGGAGGCCAATCCGGAGAACTTCCTGCTGATGCACGCGATGGGGCCAAATGTGGCAGGGGTTATAGGCTCGGCGATCGCAGCCGGCGTCCTGCTTGCCGCCCTCGGGTAATATCGGATTTCGGATTAAGGAAGAATTGAATCGAAAGGGGATTGAGAGGGGATATCATGAGCGCTGACGAAGTCAGAAACCATGCACTCAAAGAAAGCAAGGCCGGCAGCGCCGCTGCGCTGCAAGAGACGCCGGCGCCAAAGAGGCGGATAAAGGTCACCGATACGATCTTCCGGGACGCGCACCAGTCCCTCCTGGCCACCAGGATGCGCACCGAGGATATGCTCGCAGTGGCCGACGAGATTGATAAAGTGGGGTATTATTCCCTGGAGGTCTGGGGTGGGGCTACCTTCGACTCCTGCCTCAGGTATCTCGACGAGGACCCTTGGGTCCGCCTCCGTAAGCTGAAGGAACGAATCAAGAACACGCCGCTTCAGATGCTTCTCCGCGGGCAGAACCTGCTCGGCTACCGCCAGTATCCAGATGATGTGGTGCGGGAATTCATAAAGCTCTCCATCGCTAACGGGATAGACATCATGCGTATATTCGATGCGCTCAACGACGTGCGCAACATGCAGGTAGCCATCGAGGCCACCAAGCGTGAAGGAGGGCACGCCCAGGCGTCTGTCGTCTACACTACGAGCCCGGTGCACAACCTGGACCTCTATGTGAAGATAGCAAGAGCCCTGAGGGACATGGGCGCTGATTCTATATGTATCAAGGATATGGCCGGGCTCCTCACTCCATATGCAGCCTATGAGCTCGTGAAGCGCCTCAAGGAGGAGATCGCCCTCCCGGTTCACCTTCACAGCCACTATACCAATGGCCTGGCCGCCATGGCCTACCTCAAGGGAATCGAGGCGGGCGCCGATGGCATAGATACCGCCCTGTCCGCGCTCGCGCTCGGGAGTTCCCAACCGGCTACGGAAACGATGGTTGCGACCCTGCAGGGGACGCCTTACGATACAGAGCTGGATCTCAGCCTCATCAGCTCGATAAACTCCTATTTCAAGGGCGCAAAGGAAAAATACGCAAAGGTGGCTGCCCCTGTAGCCGTTAACCCTGAAGGGCTCATCTGGCAGATACCCGGCGGGATGCTCTCGAATCTCAGGGCGCAGCTGAAGGCGCAGGGCATGCTGGATAAGCTCCCCGCCGTTCTCGACGAGGTCCCGCGGGTGCGCGAGGAGATGGGCTACCCGCCCCTCGTAACGCCCATGAGCCAGATCGTCGGGACGCAGGCTGTCCTGAACATCGCTACGGGGAAGAGGTATGCGATAAAGTCAAAAGAAATCCGCGACTATGTCAAAGGCCTCTACGGGACGCCGCCAGCCCCGATAAATGATGATATCAGGCGGATGATCATAGGCGACGAGGAAGTCGTCACGTGCCGGCCCGCGGACCTTCTCGAGCCACAGCTCGAAAAGGCAGAGGCTGAGCTGGGGGACTACATGCAAAGCCAGGAGGACCTACTCTCTTACGTGCTCTTCCCCGAGGTGGCCATGGACTTCTTCAAGAAGCGAGAGCAAGTGCAGGAAGAGGCCCAGGCGGGAGCGTAACAGGTGCCGTGCAAAGTGCCAAGATTCTTGGCAGTCTTCCCCGGTCAAAAGTGAAATTGGCAGCTTTCTTGGCAGGCTGCACGTGAAGATGCCAAGATTCTGGGCAGTTACCCGCTCATCCTGCCAATATTCTTGGCAGTTTGCCCCGGCCAAAGGTGAAAGTGCCAAGAATTTTGGCAGGTCGCGCGTAAAGGTGCCAAGATTCTTGGCAGTTTTGCCGCGTACAGGGGTTAGCCTGCCAAATTCCTTGGCAAGAGGTGAGTCATCCTGCCAAGTTTCTTTGCAGCCCCGACGTATCAGTAGCACGTCCGGCGCAGAGCTTCTAGATCTCTTAAAGCTTATATCCTATAGTCCTGAGGAGCTTCTTCCGCGCGGCTATATCCTCCGCGCCCTCAATCCCTGCGGACACCAGCCCGTCGATGACGCCCAGAATCCCGCGCCCCTGCTTCGTCTCGGCGATGATCACCTCAACAGGATTCGCGGTTGCGCAATAGATGCCGCATACCTCGGGCACCTGCTTGATGGCGTTGAGCACGTTGATTGGGTAGGCATTCTCCATGAGGATGATGAAGCTGTGCCCCGCCGCCAGTTTCAAGGCGTTGTTCCGTGCAAGCTCGACGAGGCGCTCGTCGTTCCCCGCATACCGCACGAGCCGCGGGCCCGAAGATTCGCAAAACGCCACGCCAAACTTGATCCCCGGGCCCGACGTCGCCATCGCCTCATAGATATCCTCGACGGTCTTTATGAAGTGGGCCTGCCCGAGAATCATATTCATGTCTTCTGGCTTATCGATCTTGACTACTTTTAGCTCCAACCCTGCTTCCACCATGGCCTCCACCTCGCTATCCACCTACTGTTACTACCTAAAAACTGCCCAGCTATTCCCAGGCAATATTTTCATTACCTGTGGCGCCGCAGCGCGGCATGAGGGTCTCCTCCGGGAATAACCCAATTATCTCCAACTAGAAATTCGATCCCTTCTAGAGATTTGATCCCTCTTATTCTTCTTGGCGCTGCGCCAGCGCACGGGGTCTACCCTTATTTATCATCCCCCTAAGGTGTAGCTATCTTGCAGCTATCCTATAGCTATCTTGCAGCTACCTTGCAAGCGCCGCGCCCTGCCGGAATGCCTCTTGGAGGGCGGGATAAAGCGAGGTATAGAGCCTGTAATACCCGTCATATACCTTCACATTCGCCACATCCGGCTCGGTGTGGCTCATGATGCTGACCGTGCTCTCGGCCGCCTCCTCCACGCTCCGGTAAACGCCGACCCCGACCCCAGCAAGCAGCGCCGCTCCAAAGGCGGGTCCTTCGTCCACGTTTATCGTAACAACCTCGACATTCATTATATCGGCCTGCATCTGCCGCCACAGCGGGCTCTTTGCGCCCCCGCCGATGGCCCTGAGCTGTTTTACCTCGATGCCGAGGCCCTTTATAATTTCGAGAGAGTCCCTGAGCCCGAACACGACACCCTCCATTACCGCACGGGCCATATGGGCCTTCCCGTGACGCAGGCTCAAGCCAAAGAATACACCACGCGCGTTAGCATCCGCATGGGGCGTGCGCTCACCTGTAAGATATGGAAGGAAGACGAGGCCTTCAGATCCAGGCGGGATGCGCCCGGCTGCGCGCCCGATCAAATCATAGGCGTCGATACCGGAAGCCCTCTCGACCTCCTTCTCCACCTGCGCCAGGGAATCTCTGAACCACTTGAGCGACATGCCGGCCGAGAGCATTACACCCATGAGGTACCACTTGTGCGGGACTGAGTGGTTAAACGTATGCACCCGCCCCAGGGGGTCTCGTTTGACCTCATCAACCTGCGCCACGATCACACCTGAGGAGCCGATGCTCGATAGAGCGCGCCCGGTCCTCACAATGCCTGCGCCGACGGCGCCGCAGGTGTTGTCCGCCCCGCCGCCCACCATGGGCGTCCCGGCCGCAAGGCCCGTCTTCTCCGCCACCTCGCGTGTCACGTAGCCGCACACGTCCGGCGACTCGCACCACCTTGGCACTATATCAAGGGGCAGCCCCAGCCCCTCGAGGACCTCGCGGGACCAGTCCCTCCTGGCTACGTCAAACAGCAGGGTCCCGGCCGCGTCCGAAATCTCGGTGACGAGCTCGCCTGTCAGCTTGTAACGTATGTAATCCTTGGGAAGAACCACCTTCTTGACCTTGGCGAATACCTCCGGCTTGTGCTTACGGAGCCAGATTATCTTGGGAGCCGTAAAGCCTTCGAGGGCCGGATTACATGTATACTCGATCAGCTTGTCCCGGCCAATTGTATCAGTAATCCAGCGACACTCCTCCGCTGTCCTGACGTCACACCAAAGGAGCGCGGGGTGCAGGACGTTATTGTTCTCGTCTAAAAATACGGAGCTGTGCATCTGCCCAGAAAGTCCTATGCCCTTCACATCCTGGCCGGCTATCCCGGATGAGGCCAGCGCCTTTTGAATGGACCTCACCGTTGCCTCCCACCAGTCCTGCGGGTTCTGCTCCGCCCAGCCAGGTTTCGGACTGTAGAGAGGGTATTCCTCAAAGGCCTTTCCAATCGTCTTGCCGGATGGATCGCAGATAAGAGTCTTTACGCCTGACGTGCCGATGTCGAGCCCCATTAGATAGGCCATACGCATTCATCCCTTCTTCCTCGAATCTTCCACATGGTAAGTAACATCGATCCAAGTGAAATTTACTGGGGATACCCATAAACTCCACCGCAAGGCGCAAAAAGAGATCCTCGACAGCTGTATAAAACCTATCCAGATACTGCATTACATTATTCATTGCTATTCAAGATTCGAAATCAAGGAACCGGCTTCAGCTAACCTAGCCTTATTCTACCATGGCCCAGGCGGTAGCGTCAACCAAGTCCTGGATATTATCCAGGACCGCGCATATTGACAACAATCCATGCCTCTGCTATATTTATCTATAGTTACTAGGGCTCCATCAGGAGTTATTAGGACTTCATCAGGCTATCCAGAAAGGTATCCGGGGAAGATGGTATACTGTTGGGGCGTAGCCAAGCGGTAAGGCACGGGACTTTGGATCCTGCATGCGGAGGTTCGAATCCTCCCGCCCCAGCCAGCAGTTTTAAGCCTCCAACCGCACATAATCGGCGAGGTTTTTTTGTTTAAAGAGCATTTCAATAGCTTGCAAGGAGCTCCTTCTGGAGCCTTGTAAAATACTCTTTAACCTCAGTCCAAGTTATCCGGGTCAAGGTGATCGGGTCCACATCCCTTTCGGCGTCATCAAAAAAGGCAAGGCTCCTGATTATATGATAAAGGCTGTATCCGGTCCCTTTGTATTTATCCTCGAGAAGTTTCAAAAGCTCATTAACGGGGATGACCTCTTTACAGATCACATATAAATCGATGAAGTCCTTCTTACTACCCCGGCTCGATATAGCCGTAATCTTCATAAGCGCGATGTCCCTGAGATCAGCTATATCTATCCCTTTAAACCTTTTCACGGGGAAAAGCAGCGGGTACTTATAAGTCATAAAACTGACCCTGACTCCGTCCAGTATTCCATGCACGGTACACCATGCTTCGCCCGTCAAGCTGAAGCTACCCAGTGAGGCTAGCCTCTGTATCAGAGTGACTGGATCAAATTCTTCCCTTGAAAAAAAGTCGAAATCGTAAGATAGCCTATGGCCCAACTGCAACGCTGCAGCCGTGCCGCCGGCTATATAAAAACGTGACGTGAGATTGTTGCTCTTTAATGAGGCCAAAACGGACTCTCCATTCTCCGGTAATACGTTGACAAACATCTAACCTCTTCCTCTGCCAGGCCATAATAATTCTGCCAGAGACGAGCGGTCTTTCTCGAAAGGCGCCTGCTTGCGCGAATGACCTCCAACCTTTGATTATCACTGTAATAGGACATAACCCATCTTATTGACCGGTCGTCTCCGTCTTCCAAAAGCCGCTCGATCACAAAGAAATAGTCCCTATCAGGGTTTATCCTCTTGGGGTCTACGTCCCAAAAAAACTTATGCACGAAATCGGGTAGAATAGGGCAACCCTCCCCTACGCGACTCGATTCAAGAAAGCCGTCTCTCGATCCCCTGCAGCTTTATTATATCATGGATACCATATTTTATCATCCCGTATTTTATCCTTCATCCGCAAACCTCATCTGCAAAACGTCAAGATTTTTCATGGATATCTGGAGGAATTGGCGGCCAGAGCCCAGAATATAAAGTAGCACACAATCCCTGATCACGCTCGAAAGGAAGAGTGCCTTATGCATTATCTCCTGGGAGTCGATGTCGGCACCACGCATCTCAAGGCAATCGTATTCGACGAAAAGGGGAATGAGATCTCTCGATCGATACGGAATACCCCTTCGATAGCCTTCCCCGACGGCAAAGTCGACCAAAACCCGGATGAACTCTGGCATGCTGTCGCAGCCACGATAGCGGAGGCGGTCTCAGAGATGGGCGGCCTGGATGATGCGCGGAAGATAGAAGGCCTCGCAGTGGCGAGCGTCGCCGAGGCCGGCGTCCTGCTGGATGCCCACGGCCAGTGGCTCTATCCGATCATCGCCTGGTATGACCTGCGGACTGTGGCGGAGAGCAACTGGTGGCGCGAGACGGTCGGCCCGGAGGACATCTTCGCCGTTACGGGGCTCAACGCCGACCCGATGTATTCGGTAACCAAGATCATGTGGATAAAGAATAACCACCCCGATGCTTATAACAAGGCGACCAGGTGGCTATGCACCTCTGATTACATAAACTACCGGCTCACAGGGGAGATGGCGATGGATCTCTCCCTCGCCTCCCGGACTATGCTGTTCGACCAGCGAAAGCAGGCCTGGTCGGAGGAATTTCTTAGCCATGCGGGGCTTCCCATAACGCTCATGCCGCCCGCCGTAGATTCAGGCACGCTCGTAGGGAGGGTAACCCGTGAAGCTGCCCGCATGACAGGGCTCCCGGAGGGGATCCCCGTATTTGCCGGAGGGCATGACCACCTCTGCGGCGCGCTGGCCGCCGGGATCATCGGCACGGGCCTGGTGCTGGATTCCATAGGCACGGCAGAGAGCCTCCTCGGGGTCACTGATGCGCCGAGGCTCTCGCCTGAGGTTCACAAGATGGGTTTCGGCGTGGGACACCACGTGGTCAGGGATAAATATTACATTATGGGTGGCACCCTCAGCGCAGGGGCATCGATCGAGTGGCTCGCGCGAACGTTTATAGCCAATAGCTCTGGCAGCAGCAATGCTGGCGCCCCCCACGGTTCCCATGCTGGTGCGGCGCACGGCGGCCGTGAGACTGAGACACGTGAGGTAAAAGATGTGTATCGGATAATAGAGAGCCTGGCCCGGGAGAGCACGCCCTGCGCCAGGGGATTATTCTTCCTCCCGCACCTCAGGGGGAGCGGTCCGCCAAGGCGCGATCCCATGTCGCGAGGGGTCTTCCTGGGGCTCAGGACCCATCATTCGCTGGCGGACATCACACGGGCCACAATCGAGGGCCTCTGCCTCGAGCTCCGGTCAGGCCTCCAGGCCCTGGAGGCGGCGATGGGCTCGGGCGTCCAGGAGATCCGGGCGATAGGCGGTGGGGCCAAGAATAGATTCTGGCTCGAGACAAAGGCGACCGTTCTTGGGCGTCCCGTAAAGCTGCCCGGAAATCCCGAGGCCGTGGCCCTCGGCGCAGCGCTCCTTGCGGGTATAGGGTCCGGCATCTACAAGGACGAGGCCGATGCGGTGAGGAATACCTACCGCGAGCTCGGGCAGGTGGAGCCCGACGGCGACCTGCAGCCCATCTATGATTCCGCCTATTCGATCTATAAGTCTATCTACCCTGCTACCAGGGAGATCAGCTATTCTATCGAAACTCAATTAGAGGCTAAACTGAAGGAGCTCGAGTCCAGGTTGAATACCATAGGTTAAACACAAGAGGTTGAGCCAGGGAACGGAAACGGGGAGAGTCGCAGCAGTGATAGCTACAATTACGCCGAATCCATCGATAGACAGGACGGTATTCGTAGATGAGCTGGTGCCCGGGAAGCTTCACCGCGTCAGGCTGGTCCGACGGGACCCGAGCGGCAAGGGAGTAAATGTATCGCGCGCCTTGAAATGCCTCGGGATGGACTCCATAGCATTCGGTTTCCTCGGCGGAGACCCGGGCAGGGAGCTCGAGGAGGGCATCAAGGCCCTTGGCATTTCGACCAGGTTCACTTGGGTTTCAGGCGACACGAGGACCAATACCAAGGTTGTCGAGGATAAGACCGGCAGGATGACCGAGATAAACGAACCCGGTCCTCTCGTTTCGGACGGCGATATCGAGAGGCTGAAGGAGACCATACTATCCGCCGCCGCGGACAAGGAATTCGAATTCGCCGTGCTATCAGGCAGCCGCCCTCCCGGGGTTCCTGATGACTTCTATTCTGACCTCGTGGCACTGCTCAATAAGCACGGTGTCAAGACCATCCTCGATTGTGACGGCTCAGCCCTCAGGCTCGGCATCGAGGCGAGGCCTTTTATGATCAAGCCTAACAGGTTCGAGATGGAGATGCTATTTGGGAAGGCCTTCCCCTCGGCTGGCGAGATCGTAGAGGCCGCAACCGACTTGCTGGGGAAGGGCCTCTCAGTCGTCGTGATCTCGCTCGGGGCGGAGGGCGCGATCTTCGTCAGGGGGAACGCCAGGGAAAATGAGATATGCTGGGCCAGAGCCGGAGGGCCGGTGGAGCCGAAGAGCACCGCGGGATGCGGGGATACGATGGTGGCCTCCATCCTGCTGGCGCTGCAGCGCGGGTGGTCCTGGGAATACACTGCAAGGTTTGCGGTGGCCGCAGCTACTGTAGCAGCAACCAAAGAAGGGACGCAATTCCCGGCCTATGACGAAGCCCTGGATGCTTTGCGGCTCGTGAAGCTAGTCCGTCTATAAAGATAGACCCCTCGGGCTTCTCGTTTTCATGTTCATGATGCGCAGGATACGAGCGGTCGGTAAGGCGCATACCCAAAGATACCTGAGCTCGGAAGGAAGGGAGGCAATTAGGCCCGGCCTAATTCGCCGGGCCCACGCGGGGGTTAACAGAAGTTCGACATCAGCGCTTCAGCGTCCGTTTCCTCCATTACTGGGAATAACAGATACAAACCATCAGAGCCGTAGCGGTTGACCAGCTTTGTGGCCTTCTCGATCCAATCTTCAACAGTCCCGTCCGATATACCTATCCAAAGCGATTTCCCCGCAGATTTAGCCTTATCATATATGGGATACCAGAGCTCGCTGCCTCCATCGGGCTTACCGGCCCCCGGCGTCCATTGCAGCGCATCCAATTCGTCTATCTCCATCAATGCGTCCAGATGCTTAATAGCGTCCGGCCCGTCGAGGTGATAGAGTGAGTAATCCAGCCTCTTGCATTGTTTGCGCAATGATGGCTGCACAAACTCCCTGAACTGCTTTGGCGACATCAGTGCCGAGAAATCACATTGCAGTTTGGCCGTTTTCCCCGGCCCCCATATGGAAAACGCTGTATAGCTGCTGCTGCCATCATCATCTGCCACGATATCGTAAAAGACATCATAATATCGGAAATATAGTTCGTCTATCTGATGTATGTAATCTTTCACCAACTCCGGCTCATCCACGAGGTCAAAACAAAACTCCTGTGGCCCCCGCATAGCAGCTAAGATGTCGACATTTTCGACAATATCCGGGATATTGACCAACATATCTTTATCCGCTAGCTCCTTTGCTCGCTTCACCGACTCTACATGACGCTTCCACCAATGATTGTCAACATCGTATTTCAGCGGCCCGTGTCGGCGCCAGTTTTCTCTCACACATGGTGTGTACCATACTGTATCCCATGCGAAATTAGGCTCCGACCCGAGGTATGTGGCCATAGAACCCGGACCGATGTTAAGGTCCACAGAAGGGAATGCTTCCGCCATGAATATATGGGTACGGCAAAAGTTACGCATCTCCTTTACAAGCCGCTCTGGATCAAGGTGTAGCGCTTCAGGGTCTTTAGGCGGTTGCACCGGTTCAATAGGCTCCATCGGATGGCTACGCCGCGCTATAATTCTGAGCATGGGCCTACCTATGCTGGAATGGTTCCACCATGCTATAAATCGCTCCTTTGCTTCACCCCAATCTCGCTTATACATTGCTATTGATCCTCCAATCTTCACCGTATCCGCTCGGGCAAGGTATGGCAGAGTTCTCCCCATCACCAGGCAGCAGCGGCAACTTGAGCAAATTCGCCACAAACAGCGTCACTATGGGGTCTAGAGGGGTAGCGGCCGCCGCTCTCTTACGCAGTCTCAGCCCTTCAGGCCGCTCAAGGTAATGCCTTCGATGAAATTCTTCTGGGCTGCGAAGAAGACGATTAGCACGGGCAATATCGACAGTAGTGTACCTGCCATAATCACGTTCCAATCCAGCGTTCCAAAAGTCTGGCGGAAAAGCGCCAGCCCCAAAGGCAAAGTCCGCTTGGCCATATCGTCAATCACCAATACGGGCCAGAGGAAGTCATCCCAGCTGAACATAAAGATAAAGATTCCCAGGGCGGATAAAGCCGGCTTAGATAAAGGAAGCACTATACGACTGTAAATCCCAAATTCCGAGCACCCGTCGATACGGGCTGCGTCGACCAGGGCTGTCGGGATCCCCATCATGAACTGCCGCATCAGAAAAATCCCATAGGCACTGACCAACCGGGGGATGATCAGTGCCGTTAGACTGTTTAGCATCCCTAAGTCTCTTACTATGATGTATACTGGAATTAAGATAACCTCGAAAGGCACCATCATTGTGGCTAAGATGCCCAGAAACAAAATATTCCTACCCCAGAAATCAAACTTGCCGAAAATGTAACCTGCCAGAGAACTGGTGAATAAGGTACCCAAGGTGATAGTGGTAGCGACGATCAGGCTGTTCCAGAGGAAGCTGAAGAAGGGGATTTCACTTAAAACTCGAGCATAGGCCGTAAACCCGGCAAACTCCGTCGGCAAAAAGCGCGGGGGAAATGAAATGGCATCCCAGTTATACTTGAAGGAGGTGGAAACCATCCAAATAAAAGGTGCCAGCATTATGCTTGCGACAAGGGCGCAGAACACTGCCTTGGCAAGATTCTTGAGGAGTTTGAGCTGGGTGTACAAGTTGATCTCCTCCCTATTCCTCCCTATTACCATGGGTTTATTTACCGCTTCGTGTACGTGGATTTGTCAGTACTCAAAATCCGGCTTAAAGTATTTGAGTTGTAGAATTGTTGCGACCAAAACCAGGGCAAAAAGGATAAAGGCCAAAGCCGAGGCTCTGCCCATTTCAAAGAATTTGAAGCCCGTTTCGTAGATATGCATTACCAGCGTTCGGGTGGCTGTACCCGGTCCACCCTGGGTCATGACGTAAATCTGGGTAAAAACTTGAAACGCCCCGATCATACCTGTGACCAATACGAATAACGTAGTCGGTTTAAGTAACGGGATGGTGATATGAAGTAGTGTCCTCCACTGGGAAGCGCCGTCAACCCTGGCGGCTTCGTAAAACTCGCCGGGGATAGTGGTGAGCCCTGCTAAGAATAGCACCATAGTGTAACCTACGCTCTTCCAGACACTCATGATAATAATAGAAGGCATAGCCTGGGAGGATGAGTTTAACCATTCGTAAGGCCCCAGGCCGATAAAGCCCAGGACGTAATTAAGCACGCCGAACGTGGGCTGGTAGAGCCAAACAAACATCAAAGCCACCGCCACCATAGAGGTGACTACAGGCATGAAGATTACCCCTCGCATGAGGCTCTTAAAAGGGTCCCTCAGGCTATTGACAAAGAGGGCCAACAGCAGCCCGAAAACAATACCAAGAAGAACGTAAAAAAAGGCGAAATATATGGTGTTCTTTACCGAGACCCAAAAAACGGGGTCATTGAACGCCCACAAGTAATTTCCCATGCCGAAAAACGGCTTTTCCTTTTCTAAAAGGCCCCAGCGGTGAAGGCTAATATAAAAAGCGGAGGTTACAGGATACACGGAGAAAATAAGAAAATAAGTCATCACCGGAAAGAGACCGATGACAATAAACCGCAACTGTTTGGCTCTGCCCGCTGAAAACCTGCGTTTGACCCTGTCTTTACGGCTCATGATCCGAGTGACCATTGCGCTGTAACGCCTCCTTTGAAGGCCGAGAAATCGAAGATTCGATCTCTCGGCCTCAAACATTCAAACATGTCGGCTCTATCTGAGTTCAGCTAATATCGCATTGATACGTTTTTCAGCTTTAGCCAGAGCTTTCTCCGGAGACTGCTCGCCTACAACCATCCGTTCCAATTCCTCTGCCATGGCTGTGTCGACCTTTGCCCAGCCCGGGATTTTGGCGTAGTAAACCTCTGCAACTTCCAGGGCTTTCCCAAAAGCTCTGATCCAAGGGTCGCTCACATATTCTTCATTACTGTAGTTTGCCTTTCGGAAGCTGATGAACCCAATCTTGTTTGCCATCTCGAGGTATTTCTCGTCGTTTGAGAGGTACTGGAGGAATTTCCAGGCCCATTCCTTCTGGGCGGGGGACGAAGCGGCATTTACCACCCAGAACCAAGCATACATAGAAGTCACTTGACGGGCAGGGCCCTTTAGGGGTGGAATAGCCTTAAACTTGAGACGGGGATTGTTCTGCCTGAAAAAGGCTCTATCCCAGGGGCCGCCCCACATCATAGCTGACTTGCCCAAGGTAAAGGCGTCAGGAGCATTCATGAAGTTGGCATGTGTGAGTTTCGCGTAAACCTTGGTAGCTTCCAAGCCCGGGGGAGTATTGAATGCTGCTTTGGTGCCATCTTTGGAGATGTACTGGCTGCCAAAGGCTCTTACAATAGTGCTCCAGTGGATGACGTTCCAATAACCTTCTTTGGTTGCCATCAGTGTAGTTCCAGCCTGGACTAACCGCCCGTTCGCATCGTATTTATCCAACTTCTTGTTTGCTGCCAGCAACTCTTCGTATGTCGTAGGGAGCTCCAAGCCGGCCTGCTCATAGAGGTCCACATTGACAATGGGCGTGGGGATACCAATGTGCTGAATGTACCCATAGATCTTACCATTATACTCTGCACTCTGGCCGGCAACTGCCACGGTATTCTGCCGGATATCTTCAACCACCGGTGTGGGAGCTGGGTCAAGCCAGCCACTTTTCACCAGCTCCGCCATCCACGGGCCGTGAACGCCGATGATGTCAGGAGCGGTTCCAGCAACCAGCGAGGTCATCAGTTTGGTGTATAAATCCTCATGATTTACTGTAGTGTACTCGATTTTGACGTTGGGATGCAGCTTCTCAAATTCCGTGGCTTGTTTTCTCAGCAGATCATTCCAGGGTTTGTAGTTGTGACTCAAAAACCGAAGGGTAACCTGTTCAGCTGCGGCAGAAATACTTCCTAAAGCAAATACTAGCAGCAGCATCACTGCCCCTATAACTACGAACCTGCGGTTCAGCACTTTGATTTCTCCTCCTTTTGTTGTGCACCAGTTGTGCACCCTTTTTTGTGACGTGTTGCTTCTGACCCCTCAGTAACCTTCAAAAGCTGCCTCCACCATAGCTTTAAAGTTCAACGGATTCACGTAATCCGGTACGGTATTGCTGGAGCCGACACAGTAACCTCCATTGTAACCTAGCTTTTCGATACGATCTCGCACCAGCAGCCGTACCTGTTCCGGGGTCCCACGACTCAACAGGTCTACATCGATATTACCGATAAGACAGAATTGATGCCCCCTCTTGGCTTTCACCTCCTCTGCATCCATAGATTTGGGTTCTAGGGGATGAATTGCTGACACACCGATATCGACGAAATCATCAAAGACCTCCCACAAATTGCCATCGGTATGGTACAGGAATGGCACCCCTAGTTGTTTCGCCAGGACAGAGATCTTTTTCATCCAAGGGAACAGATGACCCCGCAGAAATTCGGGGTTGACCAATAAACCAGATCCGAACGCGATATCATCGGTATACCAAATGGCACCGACCGCCTCACCCGCAAGTTCAACCGCTCTCCTATTAACCTCATAGACGGCGTGCCCCAGCTGTTGCATGAGCTCGGCCACAAGCTCCGGTTGTTCATATAGGGAAAGGCAGAAATGGGTATACCCCATATGGGTCCATGCTTTTGTGAAAATGTCGCCGGTAGACAGGATGATCTTCATGTCCTGTGGAAGGTGTTTCTTTACATCAATCAAAAGAGAATAGTCGACGTTGTCCAGCTCGGTGCGCCAAGGCCAGTTCCTTTCTCTCAGATCCTCCCAAGTTCGCAGTACTCCTACGCTTTCAATAGAAGCATCTCTATGGTCAATGGCATCGAATCTGTAATCCGGCCGAACATGTACGTAATCATATCCGGCTTTTACCCAAAACTCCACTTCATCTGCCGCAGTCTGCAAGGGATGTTCAATTACCAATTCTTTGATTTCTTTGGCAATAAGAAATTCCCCCAAGGGTGGGCGATCGGACCGCCCCTCTAAGGTGAGGGATCTACGAATCCGATTGAAGTCAGGCTCCGGCTTGATGCTTAGTTTCACTAGGGTTCCCCCTCGTTTCGGTAGTATTTCGGGGTATAAGTATGCCGGGAATCAGCGTTTGGCTGCCACTGCTGTCCCCTGTACACATATCCAATAACATAGTGACTGCTTTCTCCACAATAAGGTCGGACTGTACATCAAAAGCGGTGATTCCTGGCTGGCTCATTTCATCCAAATCTCCCCCCATATAGCCAATGACAGCTACTTCGTCAGGGATATTAATCCCCGCCTGTAAAGCTTCCTGGACAAACTGGAAACGGGTCGTGCCTTCACTGATGAGAATCCCGTCAAATTCTTGATGACGGCTGATTAGATATCTAATAGCCCGTCTCCGCTCATTTTGTTTGCCTGTGCTCCACACACAGAGAGAATGATCGATATCCAACCCTGCTTGCTGGCAATTCTTGATCAACTCCTGATAAATGCGAAGATCAACAGCTACCGAAGATCTTCGGCCCAGATGGGCTATACGCCGGCATCCCCTACCAAACAGGTGCTGAACCGCTTCACGGATAATTTGCTCTACGTCCGCATCGACGTAGGCGAGGCCATCATTATTAGCGCAACGGCCTACCAAAACAAAGGGGACTTCGCGGCTCTTGAGGACCGGGATCCGCGGGTCAATCATTTCTACTTCAAAAACCAGGAACCCGTCCACCTGGCCGCCTTCAACTACTTGTTCTATTCCGGTAATCCTCGATTGTGATTCTTGATTCGGGTATAGTGTTACGTAATACCCCCGTTTTCTCGCGCATATTATGACCTGAGATATAAACTCAAGATAGCTTTCTCCAGGGTGATTATCTGGATCAAAGGGGTACAATACCCCGATTGAGTTATTGCTTCCCCTGGCCAAAGTGCGAGCGGCGTGGTTGGGAACGTAGCCGAGGTTCTGCATGGCCATCTCTACCCGACGACACAGTTCGGGGCGTACGGAAGGTTTGCCATTGATCACATTGGATACTGTCCCCACCGATACTTTAGCTGCTCTTGCTATATCGTAGATCGTAGGCATCTTTTTCCCTTCCATCCCTTTTCAATGAAGCGCTTCATTTATATAGTAGCATTGTTAATTCTTGTAGTCAAGAGGATGAATACTGGTACTGGACTTATGATATGAGGCCCCACTATATGGAATGCGGCAGCTAGCTGGGAGTCTGTGCTAGAAACAGATGGCATGGAAAGAGTCGCAAAATTACTTCTTTGGCTATCCACTTGCCGTGCGTTGGTTCCGTTAGAGCTAGGGCAAGCGTCTGGAGTGATTGAGAGTGTCAGAGGTGGGCTGTGTGCTACCAAGACGGTACGCACCGATAGCGCCGTATTGGTACCGGCGCTCGTATAAGAAGTCTCTTTGCTGGAACCCGGCACTTCATAGGCTCATGGAGAAGGGTCGATTCCGTAACGCTCCAGGATACACGCCACGAAGTCGTGATCTTCCTGGGGTCCCTTAAGCCTCATCCCTGATAGGATCCCGAGTTCCGTAACATCCAAAATGCCATATGAACCTTGATAAAAGACGATAATCTTGTCCATATTGGCGCTGGCAAGCTGGCGGCGCCAGCGTGCCATACCTACTTCCTGAAAGGGATCAGATTCCTTCCGGCTACCATTCCTTGTGGAGGCAAGAGGCTTAGATGATCCATCCAGGCCTTCTTGAGTAGGCCAGAGCTCGGCATCAAGGCCTGATACGCCCTATACGCCTGTACGGGAGCGAACGTGGCAAGGACCATGTAGATATGGTTATATACAGCATTGAGGAATTTCTTAGGGATGATGCCAAGCCCAAATGCCTGTTTGCCCTCGTGGTGGAGGAGGTTTTCTATGTTGCTCCTCTCATCGTAACCGTCAAAGGCAACAAATGGATCATCAACCGGCCCATTGGTGAGAAAGACAGTCTTGCCTGCGGGACCAGAATCTTTGCTATCCCACTTCCTCACCACCACGACGTCTATAGGCTGAGGAATATGGTCTTTTCGGAATATATGGTTTACCTCTTCTTGAGGGCAATACTGATCGTAAGTACAGAGACCTTCTATCCCTACAAGCTCGGTAAGGAGGCGTTCGGTAGTCTTGGCGCTGCCATAGCCGTGGGAGACTTCAGTTGTGCGGCTTGCGACATGCCCCTCACCAGATGAGGCAATGGATCTTGCGTCACATGTCACACGCATATTGTCTTTAGCTGGGGTGACGAAGGTGATGCGCATCTTATCCAGTTCATATAGCGTTGGACCATCTAAGAACCCCTTATCGAAGAAAAGACGGGTTATCTTCGCGTAGGACCCGATGTTTTCCTGGGCCTTACGGACGAGTTCGAGGGTGTAGTTCACCTCGTGCTCGTTTATCTTAACTATCTTCGCCGCAAGGGGGGATACGGCCTTTTTGCCAAAGCACCATTATGAGCTTAAAGCCATGGACAACGACCTCGACCTCCTGGATTTTACCGTGCTTGTCTACGACCTTTTGTTTTCGGATGACCGTGCCGCAGTCGTCCTTGGGAAAGCTATCAGGGACTATGAGGTCGGTTGCGTCGATTATCGTGTAGAGCTCCTCATCCAGGAGCGCACTTCTCGCGATTAGGGAGATAAGGATATTAAGAAGCGCTTCAGCTTTCTCGATAGAAAACCTCTCCATGACATTTGCCAGGGTCTGCGGGGAAAATGGGGTCGGTTTCTCTTTGCCCTGGGCGCGGCTATGATGACCTCGATTACAGATACCATCCTTAAGCACCTGGGCATTAAATCCGAGTAGTTCCATGGCAGACGCCCATGCCGCTACGCAGAACCATCAGGTAAAGGAAAATCCCCTGATGCGGGTGGAGCTATTTTCAGGGTAGACCCCCCATGCCGCATAAGCGGCACCACCAGAGAATGAAAATGACCTCTGTAAGATTATTTTCAGGGTAGCGCAATTGGCGAAAAGCATCTCCGGCATGGCGTTCATGGAAGGGATGTCGAGGAGGATTTTGGTCATGTAAGTCAGGGTAAACTGCACCAGGGGAAGGATCATGCGCTTATATGACACGATGTTGAATCTTTTCAAAGCATCCATGAAGCCGATGTGATTCATGAAGACAAGGAGGCCATCGAGGAGGCCGGCTGAATCTAGGGTATGGAGGGAATCGATCTCCTCGCGGTCATAAATGGCCTTGGCGACCCGGTTATCGTCGCGGGTTGCAAATCTAAGAGTTATTGTGGAATTAGTGGTAGTTTCAGTCATATGAGTATATCTTCCGCCTAAGCAATAGCGCCCAAAGTGTTTTATATCAGGACATTCGACATAAAGGAGGGAGTACCTCTGGTAATTATTGTAAATCGATAATAATATTTTATGTTTTGAGAAGGCTTCAATGGTGCACTGGGGTATAATTGACGGATGGTAAAGATCTGGAAGGTTATATCAAAAGTCCAGATACTGGTAAACACCTCAAAATCGCGGACCCAATTCGCTTGGGCTAAAGCCGGTGTAGCGTTTGAAGACCTTAGAGAAATAGTGGGGGTCACTGAAGCCCATCTGCCGTTGAACAGTAAACCCTCACAAAACGCCCTATTCGCAAAACCTGGATCAAGCGTGACAAGGCTTTTCGGGATCACGTATCGTAGGTAAAACGAAAACTTGTAGTAACAAATAATATAGGATTCTTTCTTGACTAGATGAGGCAGTTAGCTATATAATATAGCTACAATGTATATCCGAACTGTCACTGCAAAAACCAAAAATGGCCCGCTGGAATACGTCCAGCTCGCCCACAACCACCGGGACCCGGCAACCGGGATCTCCAAGACCCAGGTCCTGTTCAACTTCGGGCGTGCCGACCATCTCGACCTTGAAGCCGTAAGGCGCCTCATAAAAAGCCTTTCCAAGCTTCTGGGGCCGGACGAAGCAGCCGAGATCCATAAACAGCTTGGCGAGGACTACGGCTTCGAGTTCCTCGGCTCCCGCCAATTCGGCGGCCCCTGGCTCCTAGACGGTATGTGGAAGAGGCTTCGCATCGACACTGTCCTCAAAAGGCTCCTCGCTAATAGGGACTATCGGACTCCCGTGGAGCGGTCGATCTTCGCCATGGTAGCCAACCGGGCGTTAAATCCCGGGAGCAAGTTGAGCATCGAGGACTGGACAGCCCAGGAAGTTTTGATAGACGGACTGCCAGAGGCCGAGGTCCATCAGCTTTATCGAGCCATGGACTTCCTGCTAGAAGCCGCGCCGGAGATCCAAAAGGAAGTCTTCTTTTCCGTTGCCAACCTCTTCAACCTGGAAGTCGACCTCATCTTCCTGGACACGACCACCACCTACTTCGAGATTGAAGGCGAGGATGGAGACGAAGGCTTGCGCAAGTGGGGACATGGCAAGGACAGTCGGGACGATCTGGCCCAAGTAGTTATCGCCTTCGCCGTGACCCGTTCCGGTATCCCGGTACGCTGCTGGGTTTGGCCGGGGGACACCCCGGATCAGGACGTGGTTGAGCAGGTCAAGCGCGATCTGAATGATTGGCATCTGGGCCGGGTGGTGATGGTCCAGGATACGGGATTCAACTCGGAAGATAACCGCCGCACTCTGCAGGGAGCTGGTGGTCACTACATAATCGGCGAGAAAATGCGCCTTGGCTCTAAAGGGATGCCGGCTGAGGCATTGACCCGAGGCGGGAAGTACCGGACGCTCCCAAATGGGCTTTTATGCAAGGAAGTGATCGTTGGCAAAGATAGCGAAGCGAGGCGCCGGTTTGTGGTAGTCAAGAACCCCGAGGAGGCCGAGCGTGACAAGGAAAAGCGTGAAGACATCGTAGCTGAGGTGAAGAAACGCCTGGCTGAACTTAAGCAGACCTCCGGCGAGCCTCACCAGAAAGCTGCGTGTGAACTGCGAAGTCACGATACATATGGTCGGTATGTTCAGCAAACCCCCACCGGCGAACTTCAGTTGAATAGAGAAAAGATTAAGGCTGAAGAGCACCTGGACGGGAAATACCTGCTTTCCACCTCGGACGACTGGCTCTCAGTGGAAGACGTAGTCCTTGGATATAAGCAGCTTTCCGAGATCGAGCGGGTTTTCCGCGACTTGAAGCACCTCGTGGACATCCGCCCGGTATATCACCGGCTGCCCGACCGCATAAGGGCGCACGTTCTCCTCTGCTGGCTAGCCATGCTGTTGATCCGGGTAGCCGAGGACGAGACCGGTAAGACATGGCGGCAGATGAAGAAGAGCCTTGCGACTCTTAAGATAGGCATCCACCGGGCTTCATCAGGCGAGGTCTGGCAGACAAATCCACTCCAGGCGGAGGTAAAGGGCCTCTTGGAAAAGCTGAAACTAAAGCTCCCACCCAGGTTCTATGCTATGAAACCTGCCAAGAAGGAGATGTAGTAACAATCATTTTTCAAGGTGCAATGGCCGCGAAGTTTTATGGCAGAAGGGTCTCCGCGCCTTTTTTGTGACTCGTTACTGTACAACGGCAGATTGGTTCTAATTAACACCCTCGGTCGCCGGTCTAACTCTGATAAGTGAGAGCAATAATTGGCGGGAAGAATCTACCGAACCTACCGCCACGGTTTCAACCCTAGAAATAGCACCTTCTGCAGGGCTTCTTCTCTCACCTTGTTGAAATAACGCTCTGCTTCCGCCTGACGATAAAGACGCTCGGCATGATTGGGGTCTTCCTTCCTGGCGAGTCTCTCGATCTGTACCCTGATTATCAGGTTTCTGATCACGAGCTCCATAATATAGCCCCCCTCGACACCTGGATTATAACCGGCTATAATATAAATGTCAGTTAGATAATAACACGACAAAATCTAACCTGTCAAGTGACTTTAATAGGTTATATAGTTAAGAGGAGATTAGGATTATGGACGATTCGACCACCTGGGCTGGCAACCTTGACTTGTTGGGAGGCAGGCTTTGCCTGGATTTCGCAAATACCGTGGACTGGCATGCAAGCGACCATCCTAGAGAATGGTTGACCAGCTATTCTGACCTTGTAGCGTGGAGCCGCCACGCTGGTATATTGACAGAGGCGCAAGCCCAGGATCTCAATCATGCAGCTACACGCCAACCAGAAGAGGCTGCCTCAGTCCTGGAGAGGGCGATTAGCCTAAGGGAAGCGCTCTACCGGATATTCTCAGCTATTGCCTCGAAAAGGGAGGTGAATGTTGAGGATATTGCCATCGTGAATACCATTCTTAACAAAGCCTTAGTTCACTTGCAGGTCGTTTCTTTAGGTAACAGCTTTACCCTGGGGTGGAACGGCGAAGGGGAATTAGACCGGATGCTCTGGCCTGTTGTATGGTCAGCCGCCGAGCTCCTGACATCAGGAGATCTCAATCGGGTGCGAGAATGTGCAGGAGACGGTTGTGGGTGGCTTTTTCTCGACACAAGCAAGAACAGGACCCGGAAATGGTGCTCGATGGAGGATTGCGGAAACCGGGCTAAGGCAAGAAGGCACTACAGGAAAACGCAGGGGCATCGTCTTGGAAACTCTCAGCGTACCCATTTGGGTACTTGATTTGTACAACCTGATGAAGATAAGAACTATCGCAAGCAGGCTCAAAATATCTCCATGTCGCGGCAGCGGCTCATAGAGGACAGGTTCGCAAAGGATCATCTGTGCCATACATTACTCCATCCGGTAGGGGTTGCTGCTATCCTGGCGCAATTTGGCTATCCTGTGGACTTGCTTATTACAGCGCTGGTTCATGACGTCATGGAAGGTCTAAACCTGCAAGGCTATGTCGCCGCCATCGAGCATTATCTTCCGACGGACGCATTGGGGGAAAGCATAGCTTTGGCCTTTCTATGGCTGTGTCGGTGATGAATGTCAGGCGCGTGAGGATGGCAGTGTTCGATGGCTTCATGGGTATGTAGATGCGAGTGATAATCATTTGGTGGGATTTCCCCGCTAATATGATAATGGATGTGATGTTCGTCATCGTGACGGTGGCGGTGCTCATGTTGCAAAAATGGGTGCTTATGGATATGGCTATGCCCTTCACCGAGAAGAAGCATCGCCCCGACAATCATCATCGGTGCTGAAACAGCAAATAACGCGCCGGGAGATTCACGGAAAAGCAGGAAGGAAAGAACCGCCCCGACAAATGGCGCAGTGCCGAAAAGGGTACTTGTTCGCGCAGCGCCAAGGTTACGCATGGCAAGAATAAATAGAACGATGCTTGCCCCATAGCTCACGCTGCCCAGGAGCATGGCCTTGAAAACAGTTAGCATGCCGGGAAAAGGATTATGTAGGACGAATGCCAGGACCAGGGAAAAGGCACCGGCTCCCAAACCCTTGATCATGGTTATGGTGAGTGGATCCTTCCCGGAGATGTTACGAGTGAAATTGTTGTCAATTCCCCATAGAAGGCACGCGCAGAGCACTCCTACGGCACCGAGTGAAAGCCCCCATTGGCCGCCTATATTCAATGATAATAGAGCGCTTGCTCCTGTTATCGTGCCGATGGCAAGCCAGATACGCTTCCCTATGGCCTCTTTAAACGCTAGCCCGGCGACGAGGGCGGTGGCCACTCCTTCGAAATTGAGTAAGAGCGACGCGGTGGCAGCCGGGGTGTGGCGCAAGCTGAAGAATAGGATGATAGGGGCCGCGACGCCCCCGGTGAGTATTGATCCTGCCAGCCAGGGTAGATCATTTCGTCCTACTCGTGCTTCGTTGGATATGGAAAATAGATGGAAGCTCCTGATAAATAACAGGCCAAAACCGCTCCCCAAGTACAAAAAGGCTGCAAGCAGAATAGGCTCAATATTCCCTAATAGCAACTTGGCGAGAGGAGAGCTTACCCCGAACAATGCCGCGGCCAAGATAGCCAGGAACATGGGATATGCGAGCTGGCTCACCCGGATTCATCCTTTCGAGTATGAAGGCAGATGTCAGAGTATATTATAGCTATATTATAGCGCAAGAGCCCATGATATCGTACACCTCCACCGCCGAAACTGTGGCCCCGTCCCAACATGATCCCCGTATTCTGGGCAGATCCACTCGATCTCGCCTGTATCAGCGGCTCTCATAGCTCGGATATGTCCCGGGCAGGGTTTGCGCCCTGGTCGTGTCGACGACACCGGACATCGGTTTCTATGAGCTCCCCAGGAGGACACGTGAGCGTGGACACAATGATTCTACCGAGATAACAAGCTAATCTACCGGGTGGGCCAGGTGCTGGCATACCGTTATCGTCTAGAAAATGCCTCATATTCTGTTATCATCATAAATGTCTAACCCCTTCTATCCATAATCTATGCCGGTTGTATTACCTCCATCGTAAGCCCGTTATCGGGCTAAACTGCAGTAACTAATCGTCGTCTCACCACGAAAAATGCGGTCAATTCTCGACTAACCCATTTAGGATTTCGATTCGACCCGGGGATTTCCTTCATTTCTTTTGTCGCAAAAGATGGCGATTCCATATTCGGACCTTGCGCTGGATGGTCGAGGGTTATTCATATCTATGCCCCGAAGCGAATAATGGTCAATGGTCGGGGTTTAATGGATTTGAGTGGGTAAGATAGTTTGTGGCGAAGTTCTCTTCCAACCCATCAACCGCGCTTTGACGTCTGATTTGCTGGGTTCCCGCTTAGTTGAGAAGGAAGAGTTCGGAATGTGGCGAAAAAATAGAGGGGGGTCTGTTTGAGAGTTGACGATATGGTGATGGCTTTCCTGCATTGGTGGCGTCCAGGCATAAAGAAAAAGCTGGAAGGAGATAAAAGGAGGCAAAAATGGATGAGCGGTAAATCTAAAGCTCGTAAATCGTGGCAAGAAAAGTTAGCAGATAGCAAGGGACTGCCGAAGGTTGAAGAGATCACTGACAAGATGAGTAAGAGGTGGGGGACAGGTACAGTTGTCATTCCAGCCCCGATAGAAGTGGATGAGATCATGAGAAAGGTCCCTGAGGGCAAGGTGATTACAATAGATCAGATTCGTACAATACTCGCCCAAAAACATGGTGCTACAATGGCTTGCCCGCTGACCACCGGGATTTTTGCTTGGGTTGCGGCTCATGCAGCAGAGGAAATGGCAGCGGAAGGGAAGAAGGATATTACTCCCTACTGGCGGACATTAAAAGCAGGCGGGGTGGTAAATGAAAAATATCCCGGTGGCGTAGAAGCTCAAAGGAAGTTGTTGAAGCAGGAGGGACATACGATAATCCAAAAAGGCAAGAAATATGTCGTTGTGGACCTGGAAGATAGTATCTATGTCCCCATGGGATAGGTACCTGTCCGCAACTGCTATGCGAAGTTGCTCCCCAATCACGGCCGTTCGAGCTGGCGTCCGTTCCTAGAAGATGTCTCGCCTGGCTGGTGCGGGTGGGATTCAAGAAGCGGGCGGGGGCTCCGGCCAGGTAGGCTCCGGCCGGGCAGGGCGGGTAGATCGAAATTCAACAGAAAGCCTAAGACAGGAGGCGTTAAGGATGAAGGTTGCCGTATCCACATGGAGTTTGCGCGATCATGTGAACAAGGATTTTCTTCTTAAGGACTTTCCCGGCTTTGTGAAGGAACGTTACGGCGTGGACGCAGTCGAGCTCTGCCAGATGCACTTCCAGGCTCAGGATGCAAGATACCTGGATGAGATAGTTGACGGCCTGAGGAAAGCCGGTGCGATAGTAATAAACATGCCTGTAGACACGGGGAATATATCTCAGCCAGACGAGCGTAAGCGCAACCACGACCTGGAGGTTATGAAGGGATGGATGGATGTTGCGGCATATATCGGGTGCCCAAGCGTCAGGATTAATACTGGGAGCCAGGATGGGAGCCAGGGGTCCGGGGTCGTCGACCTCTCCATAACCATGAATTCGTATCGCAGGCTTGTAGAATACGGCGAGGAGATCGGGGTGATGGTGCTTCTCGAAAACCATGGCGGGATATCAGCGGATCCTGATAATATAGTTAGGTTGTTCGAGGGGGTCGGTCATAAGAACTTCAGGGCCTGTCCTGACTTCGGGAATTTTGCGCCCGAGGTGAGGTACCGGGGGCTCGAGGCAATGGCCAGGTATGCGGTCATGGCTCATGCCAAGACATATGACTTCGATGAGAAGGGCCGGGTGCCCCAGTTTGACTTTGCAAGGTGCATTTCCATCCTGAAGGGTGCGGGCTTTGATGGGTATCTTTCAGTTGAATTCGAAGGGAAGGGCGACCAGCTCGCAGGGGTGAGGCGAACCATAGAGCTCATCAAGGAGAATTGGGGGTAAATTGGGGGCGAAAGGGGGGCAGTAATCCGTGGCAAAAGAAGAAATCATAGGGGAAATGAAGGAGGTATTCGGGAACGATATAAGGCGGGTCGATCATGCGCTGAAAGTTTTGGGATATGCTGAGGACATAATGGCTGGGGAAGACGTGAGTGAAGATATGCATAATATTATAACCGATGCGGCCGTTCTCCATGACATAGGTATAAAGGAAGCTGAACGCAAGTACGGCTCATCGGCCGGGCCGTATCAAGAGAAAGAAGGTCCGCCTATAGCTAAAGCTATCATGGAAAAATTAAAGCGACCACCTGGTGTCATAGATCGTGTGTGTTACATTGTAGGCCATCACCATACTGCATCCAGGGTAGATGGCCTAGATTTCCAGATATTATGGGAGGCTGACCTATTAGTGAACATAAAGGGTGAAGGGCTGGATAGAGACAGAAAGAGTTTAAAGAGTATCGTTGAAAAGAATTTCAAAACGTCGACCGGAAAAGCCATAGCCTGTTCCCTGTTTAGCCTTTGAAACATAACCCCGGCAACCCTAGGGTGATATGAGGCCTCCCGCTTTCATAGAAGCAAGGGTCCAGCCGAGTTTGGTGATGCTGCGGAATACATTCGCCGTCACCTCGGACATCTTTGGCTTGAGTCCTGTGCAGTCGAACGCTACCTCACAGACGGTGGGAGAGGGTATATAGCCTGGTGCCTGCCCACCGCCCGGGACCCTCAAGTCGTCCTCCCCATCAAGCCGAATCCTGCACAACTCAATGGAGAAATTATTGCGAGACTTTCATCAAGGTATCTTCCACTGCTTTTCGCCCAACTTCCGGTGCGCCGATTAAGACCGGCGAGATGTAGGAGTGAAAGTCTCTACGATGAAGGAGCAGCGACCCACATTGACCCCGAGCCATGCGTTTGCAGCCGCGAGGTTGCAGCTGACGCAGTAACTGGAGATCCAGAGTTCAGAAGACCAGAAGAGTCCTACCTGCTCGCCGGCTACGGGTGCATTTGATGCATGTCAATAACCTAAGGTCCCCACTAACCCTTAACTTCAAACATCTCCTGCAGAACAAGACTCACGGTCCCCACTATCCCTGCATCCTCGCCCAGCGACGATGTCTCTATGCTCACCGGGCGGATGGGGAGCATCAACACATTCTCTTCCATCATCCTAATTTATAACCTCCAACAACGGCTCCCCCACCCCGAAGATCTTCCCAGAAAGGATTACCTTATCAGGGTCGAAATAGCTGATCAGCGCTGCAACTGCAAGCCCGACATACTCCCCAACGTCCAGTACTACCTCCCTCGCCAGAGTGCTACCTTCCCGGAAAGCCTCCACAACCTCATCTATAGTCAACCCCGCAACATCCCCGCCCAACCGCTCACGCACATGGTTCGTCAGCCAGTCTTCCTCCCTCTTTCTCCCCCAATCCCCCTCCACAACACTATTCTTCACCCGTTCAATAATCGCCGCATTCGACGCAACCGCCTCCAAGCAGCCTCTCTTCCCGCAGGAACAGCGGGGTCCGTCCGCCATAACCGGAACGTGACCGGCGAGAACAGAGCTGTTGCTGGAGCCCCTGTAGAGCTCGTTGTTGAGTATGGCAGCGGCACCTATACCCTCTATAATATCTAGCATTATCACATTCCTGTCGCTCTTGCACGACCCGAAGAGTCGCTCACCGACCAGTTTGGCCCTGGTATCATTCTCCACATAAGCGGGGATCCCCAGTTCATCACTGACCATCCGAGCGAGCGGAAGCTCTTTCCACCCGTCCAGCTTGGGACAGAACTGGACCAGTCCCTTGTTGAAATCGGCGAGCCCCGGAACGGCGATGCCTATCCCGAGAATCTTCGATCGCCTGATCTTCAGATCGTCCAGTGAACCCTCCACTAGTTCCCGCAGCCTCTCGACAAAACTCTCCGGGCCCGAACGGGGCTGGGTCTCAAACGTTATATTCTTAAGCACCCTCGCTTCACAATCGGTCACCGCCATATGCGTGTGTTCCACCTCAACGAACACACCTATCACATACGAATTGGACGGATCGAACTGAACGAGCACCGGGGGCTTGCCCCCTCGCTTGGTGGAAGAACCGTTGCCGGCCTCCTTGAGCAGCCCCTCCTCGACCAACTCATTCACGATGCCGCTGGCGGTAGAGCGGCTCACACCCATCAGCTTTGAGAGCTCGCTTCTTGACATCGGGCCGCCGTCCCAGATCAATTTGAGGATGCGACACGTTTAACGCGGGAGTTTTAGACTGGCTCAAGGGTCGCGCCCCACGCGGGCGCGTGGATTGAAACCAGAAATGCCACCTGCTGCGTAGTGTAGCATGTTTTCCTCAGATATGCTACAAGGTGTAGCACGTCCAGCCTCTGGTAATAATATGGAAGTTATCATAACCCAAGAAGGAACCAGTGATGTACAAAACGGATGATGCGAGATGAATGACGTACATCACGGGTGGGGGAGGAATAGTGACCTACGTCACCGGTAGGGCGAGATAGAGTGACGTACGTCACTAGTTAGGCGAGAAGAGTGATGTACATCAGCGTTCGGGCCCTACGCGTGACGTGGGGAACGGGTTAGGCATGACTAGTGATGTGCATCAGCATTCCCTTTGAGGGAGGGAACCAGTGATATATGTCACACGTTGGCCTTCAATGATGACATATGGAACGATTAATTGAGAACCCGTGATCTACGTCACGTATTAACCTAGAAGAGTAGCAATGTAGAGAATCTCAGTCGTGATCTCTCTAAACATGCGCACTGCCAACTTTCTTGGCAGGCTGCGCGCAGGGGTGCCAAGTTTATGGGCAGTCATTCATCCACTCTGCCAAGATTCTTGGCAGGGTGTCCCAGCAAAGAGGTGAAGGTGGCAACTTTCTTGGCAGGCTGCACATGAAAATGCCAAGATTCTGGGCAGCTACTCGCTCATCCTGCCAATATTCTTGGCAGTTTGCCCCGGTCAAAGGTGAAAGTGCCAATATCCTTGGCAGGTCGCGCATAAAGGTGCAAAGAAACTTGGCAGTTTTGCCGCACCCAGGAGTTAATCTGCCAAATTTCTTGGTAGAGCGGGGGCAGGCCTGCCAAGTTTCTTTGCAGCTTCACCGTATCAGGTTCCGGTCCGTCGTAGTGCTCTATGGATAAGTCTATTGGGAAAACCTATCAAACCTACGGCCTCTTTTTCCTGAGATACGCCTCGATGAACACCTCAAGCTCGCCGTCCATTACCGCCTGGATATTCCCCACCTCGACGCCGGTCCGGTGATCCTTCACCATATTGTAAGGGTGAAATACATAAGAACGTATCTGGCTTCCCCAGGCTATCTCGCGCTGCTCGCCGCGCAGCTCGGCCAGCTTCTTATTCTCCTCCTCGCGGTAATGCTCGAAAAGCTTCGCCCGGAGGATCTTCATGGCCATGAGCCGGTTGCTGTGCTGCGACCGCTCATTCTGGCACTGGACCACGATCCCCGTCGGGATGTGCGTTATCCTTATGGCGGACTCAGTCTTGTTTACATACTGGCCGCCGGCCCCCCCCGCCCTGAACGTATCTATCTTGAGGTCCTCGGGCTTGATATCGATGTCTATAGCGTCATCGATTTCGGGCATGACATCCACCGAGGCAAAGGAGGTATGGCGCCGGGCGTTCGCATCAAACGGGGATATCCGCACGAGCCTGTGGACCCCTTTCTCCGCTTTGAGGTAGCCGTACGCATTTCGCCCCGAGATCAGGACGGTTACGCTCTTCACCCCGGCCTCCTCACCGGGCAGGAAATCCACTATCTCGGTCTTATAGCCCTGCCGCTCGGCCCACCTTAGGTACATGCGAAGCAACATGCTGGCCCAGTCCTGAGATTCGGTGCCGCCGGCGCCAGGATGGATAGCCAGGATGGCGTTGTTTCCATCATACTCCCCGCCGAGCAGGGTGGATAGCTCGAGCCTCTCCACCTGGCGGGCGAGGTCCTTCAACCCCTCCTCGACCTCCTCTCCGACCGACTCATCCCCCTCTTCGATGCCCAGCTCGAGCAGGACGCCCAAGTCCTCGGCATGTGCGTTAACCTTCTCCCAGGTCTCCACCGAGGCCTTGAGCGAGCTGGCGCTCTGAAGCACCTTCTGAGCAGACTCAGGGTCATCCCAGAAACCGGGGCCGCCCATCTCCGCCTCGAGGCGCGCGAGCTCAGCCTTTTTCCCATCTATTTCAAAGATATTCCCTCATCTCTTCGATTCTCTGCTGCAAGCCCTCGAGCTCCTGTTTCATCTCCCCAAGCATGAATCATCATCCCTTCCTAGTGCATACTTACCTAGTGCTAGACTGCTAGGAATATGCTCGAAAACCCTATCGAAGGGGCTACATCCCACAATATATTGGGACAATTCCTAAGGATGGCTACAACATATGAAGGCTGTGAGGGTTTTCGAGCAATCTCCTAGTGTGCCAGTGTGTACTTACCTTCCGCAGCACTTCTTATACTTTTTCCCACTGCCGCAGGGGCACGGGTCGTTGCGCCCGACCTTCTTCACCCTGCGCTGCGTAACCTGGCCCCCGCCAGACCCACCGGCGGCACCCAACCCGCTAGCGCCGGCGCCGGCAGCGGCACCGGACCACCCGCCGCCAGTGAGGATATAGCGCCGTGCGCGCGGCGCCTCCTCCGTCTTCTTGCCAACCCTGAACATCCACCTGACTACGTCTTCCTGGATGCTCGCTATCATCGACTTGAACATCTCAAATGCCTCGACCTTGTACTCGATGAGCGGGTTGCGCTCGCCGTAAGCCCGGAGCCCTATACCCTCCCGCAAGTCGTCCATGGCCTGCAGGTGGTCCATCCACTTATTATCAATTATCCTCAGCATCACGAGCCGCTCGAGCATACGCATCTGCTCGGCGCCTATCTCAGCTTCGCGGGCCTCGTATGCTTTCACGACGACATCCTCGAGGTAGCTGAGCAGCTCATCACGCTTCTTGCCATCCAGCAAGCCCTCATCCAGCTTCTGCGCCTGTGGCAGGGCGAAAACCTGCGCTACCCGCTCGCAGAGCCCGGCGACGTCCCATTCCTCGGGAAGCACCTTCTCATTTGCGTATACATCGAGCATGTTCTTTAGAACAGTCCGCATCATGTCGATGACGACGGGCTTCAGATCCTCGCCCAGCAGGACGCGCCGCCTCTGGTCATAGATGACTTCGCGCTGCTTGTTCATGACATCGTCGTATTCCAGGACCTGCTTACGAATGTCGAAGTTCCTGGCCTCGACCTTCTTCTGGGCCGACTCGATCGACTTCGAGATTCTCGGATGTTCGATCGGCTGGTTTTCATCCCAGCCAAGGCGGTTCATAACGTTGGTTATGAATTCGCCCCCGAAGAGGCGCATCAAATCATCCTCGAGCGATACGTAAAACCTCGATGAACCGGGGTCGCCCTGGCGCCCCGACCGTCCTCTCAGCTGGTTATCTATCCGCCTGCTCTCGTGCCGCTCGGTGCCAAGGATATGCAGCCCGCCGAGCTGGACTACCTTCTCATGCTCAGCGCTCGTTTCCCTCTTGAATTCGGCAACGAGCTCCTGGTATTTCTCCCGCGCGGCCAGCACCTGAGGGTCGCTCACGGGGCTGCGCTCCGCAGCAAGGGCGATGACGTCAGGGGGGTACCCCATGCCGCGCAGCTTCTGCTTCGCAAGGTACTCGGGGTTGCCACCCAGGATGATGTCCGTCCCGCGGCCAGCCATATTTGTGGCGATCGTAACGGCACCCAGGCGGCCCGCCTGGGCGATGATCTCGGCCTCCTTCTCATGATGCTTCGCGTTCAGGACCTGGTGAGGTATCCCTCGACGCCGGAGCATATCGCTGAGTATCTCCGACTTTTCGATGGAGATCGTGCCGACAAGCACGGGCTGCCCCTTTGCGTGCAATGCGACGATCTCTTCAACAACCGCGTTGAATTTTGCCCTCTCAGTCTTGTAAACGACATCAGGGTGATCGGTTCGTATCATCGGCTCGTTGGTCGGGATAACCACCACATCGAGCCCGTAGATCTTGCGAAACTCTTCCTCCTCCGTTGCCGCGGTGCCCGTCATGCCGGCCAGCTTCTTGTACATCCTGAAGTAGTTCTGGAATGTAATGGACGCAAGGGTCTGGCTCTCGTGTTCCACCTTGACGCTCTCCTTGGCCTCAATGGCCTGGTGAAGCCCATCGCTGTAGCGGCGGCCAAACATGAGCCTGCCCGTGAACTCATCTACGATGATGACCTGGCCGTCCTTGACAACATAGTCCCTGTCGCGCTTCATCAGGGCATGCGCCCGCAGTGCCTGGTTGAGGTGATGGGTCAATTCCACATTGGCGTCATCATACAGATTATCGATCTTGAGCCATTGCTCGACCTTGGCCACGCCCTCCTCAGTGATGGCCACCGCGTGCGCCTTTTCGTCCACAGTGTAATCCTGCTCAGGCTTGAGCCTAGGCACGAGCCTGGCAAACTGGTAATAGAGATCCGTCGACTCCTCGGCCTGGCCTGAGATTATAAGGGGGGTTCGGGCCTCGTCGATGAGTATGCTGTCGACCTCGTCGACGATGGCGTAGTTTAACTCCCTCTGGACTATCTGGCTTATGTCCGTGACCATGTTGTCCCGGAGATAGTCGAAGCCAAACTCATTATTTGTCCCATAGGTGATATCGGAGTTATATGCATCCCGCCGCTCCTCATAGTCCAGCCCGTGAACGATAACACCGACTGACAGGCCGAGGAACCTGTAGATGCTGCCCATCCACTCGGCGTCACGGCGTGCCAGGTAGTCATTTACCGTGACAATGTGAACGCCCTTGCCAGGAAGCGCATTCAGATAGGCGGCCAGCGTCGCCACAAGGGTCTTGCCTTCGCCTGTCTTCATCTCGGCGATCCGGCCCTCATGAAGGACAATGCCGCCCATTAGCTGGACATCAAAATGCCGCATCCCAACCGTCCTCTTCGCAGCCTCTCGCACGACGGCAAAGGCCTCCGGCAGGATATCATCAAGGCTCGCGCCATTGGCCAGCCTCTCCTTGAATTCACCAGTCTTCGCCCGCAACGCGTCGTCTGGCAAACCAGCAATGTCAGATTCAAAACCATTTATTACCTGAACCCTGTCCCTGAGCCTCCTAATTTCCTTTTCATTGAAATCAAAGAGGTTGCGGACAAATTCAAACATCTCCACTCACCACCTATCTAGCTCCCAGCAGGAGAATCTATCTCCCATCAAAAAAACGTCAAGCATCCCATCATAAAAGCACTGAATAGACAGCAGAAAAAATGTCAAGCAGAACCCCGCGGGTCTTATCTTGACCTGCTGGTCTTATCTTGACATCGATCATCCCAGAATTCCACGCTTCTGATTATACCATTTTAAAAGATGACGGGCAACCCCATGGCAAGCTGGCAAGCTGAACGAGCTGATGAGCTAATGAACTAACCATGCTATTGTGCCGCTATGCCGCTACGCTATATTATGCCCGGCGCATCATCCATCTCTGGATCAAAAGAAAGACCCCGACTGCTATGACTATATCTCCAACGCTGGTCATCCGGTGAACAGGGTAGGGCCTGCCGATCGCGACCATATCCCCCAGGAAGGAGAGTCGCGCTCCAGGGCCCGCCAGGCAATAAGTTACCGCTCGCCCAGACTCTATTAGAGATATCTGGTCCCCCATGCCGATTCGTATAAGACCCTCGGGTGAAACGGGCATCCTACCTCCGTTTGCCGCGATAACGATGAAATTCAGCAGGATCCCGGCCCCCATAACCAGCATCTCAGGCATGCTGCGGTTTGACCACACAGCAATAAAAAGAAGGATATAGGTTACGATATAAAGATACGGGGCTATTTCACTCAGGGCCGGCCAGCCTTTTAGCCCCGCCGCAATCAATACCTGTTCGACCAGGAAGGCCAGGATAATTAGATCAACCCGCCTCAGTGGGAGGTTCCCCAGCCTTCGTATCTGCCCCCCGCGTATCTTCCCGATCGCAACCGATGCCAGAGCCGCGTCGAGGACCACCACCTTCACCCCCTCGTATACTTTAGCTGAGATCACAAGAGACCCCAAAAAATATACCTGTGAATAAATAGTCGTCGCCGGGGCTGTGGATATGTGGTCAACGCGTAGCGTTGTCCAAGCATCTGTGGACCCTGTGGGTAACCCCGAAGGGGTTATCCATAAGTCCACAGATGCGCCATATCCACAGCCCAGGACTTGAAGTTTTGGGGCTTTCCTGAGACAATGGCCTTAGGTTGGCAGGGGCAGGTCTGGCCACCCCCTGAGGCATAGC